>CAJOQF010000130.1 GCA_905236295.1 uncultured Eubacterium sp.
AGAATTATCCTTCTTCTCATGGAGAACAATTTTGAGATTCCGGGTCAGTCAAAGAAGAAGGCATATCTTATTGAGAAGGGTTATCCGGCAGAGAAGCTCAAAGAGGTGCTCGGCAAAGCACAGGAGGAGAGAAAGGCCGGATACTCCGTACTTGTAGTTAGAAGAAATAAAAACGCTAAATTCCAGAAAGAAAAGCTTGGAGGCGAGGGCTATACCGAGATAACAGAATTTTTTAAGGATTAAGAATTAATGCTGGCGATAACATAGATATGATCAAACGATTGAATATAATGATAGCAGAATAAAAAGGAGGATGCATAGAAATGGCAGAGTCGATGAGAGGACTTCACCGCACACACAGATGCACGGAAGTCTCAAACAAGAATATTTCAGAAGAAGTTACAGTGATGGGCTGGGTTCAGAGAAGAAGGGATCTTGGCTCGCTTATATTTATAGATCTTAGAGACAGAAGCGGACTTATACAGGTCGTATTTGACGAGCCTAAGGTTGGAAGCGAGGGCTTCAAAAAAGCCGAGACGCTTCGAAATGAGTTCGTAATAGCTGTTGTCGGAACGGTACAAAAGCGTGAGGCAGCAGTTAACGAGAACTTAAAGACAGGTGATATCGAGATCATAGCAAAGGATCTTCGCATCCTTTCTGAGGCAGAGACACCGCCGTTCCCGATCGAGGAGAACTCACAGACAAAGGACGAGATCAGATTAAAGCATCGCTACCTTGATCTTCGCCGCCCTGATATCCAGAGAAACCTTATGCTCAGAAGCAAGGTTGCTTATCTTATGAGAGAATTTATGGCAAAGGAGGGATTTATAGAGATCGAGACTCCGATGCTTACAAAGTCCACTCCTGAGGGAGCCAGAGACTACCTTGTTCCGAGCCGTGTGCATCCGGGAAATTTCTATGCTCTTCCGCAGTCACCACAGCTTTTTAAGCAGCTTTTGATGTGCTCCGGATACGACAGATATTTCCAGATAACAAAGTGCTTCAGAGACGAAGATTTGAGAGCCGACAGACAGCCTGAGTTTACACAGGCGGATATGGAACTTTCTTTCGTCGATGCAGATGACGTTATGGATGTAAATGAGCGCCTTCTTAAATATGTGTTCAAAGAGGCGATAGATGTTGACATTGAGTTGCCGCTTCCGAGAATGCCGTGGCAGGAGGCTATGGACAGATTCGGTTCGGATAAGCCGGATACCAGATTCGGTATGGAGCTTATCGATGTGTCGGATGTCGTAAAGGGATGCGGATTCGGCGTGTTTACAGGTGCGCTTGAGGCAGGCGGATCTGTGCGTGCCATAAATGTAAAGGGACAGGCAGGAATGTCCCGCAAGAAGATCGACAAGCTCGTTGAGTTCGCAAAGGGATATGGCGCTAAAGGACTTGCATATCTCTGTGTAAACGAGGATGGAACTTACAAGTCTTCGTTTGCGAAGTTTATGACAGAGGATGAGCTTGATAACCTTGTAAAAGCCTGCGACGGAGAAAAGGGCGACCTGCTTTTGTTTGCAGCTGACAAGACAAAGCTTGTCTGGGATGTGCTCGGCGCGCTCAGACTCAAGCTTGGAGATGAGCTCGGGCTCATAGATGAAAATAAATACAACTTCCTCTGGGTTACAGACTTCCCGCTTCTCGAGTGGTCTGAGGAGGAGGAAAGATTCGTTGCGATGCACCATCCGTTTACCATGCCGGTCGAGGAAGACTGGGAGCATGTGGATGAGGATCCGGGTTCAGTTCGCGCGATCGCTTACGATATCGTATTAAACGGTACTGAGCTCGGCGGTGGTTCGGTCAGAATCCACCAGAATGATATTCAGGAAAAGATGTTTGAGGTTCTTGGATTTACCAAGGAGAGAGCATGGGATCAGTTTGGATTCCTCCTTCGCGCATTCTCTTACGGAGTTCCGCCTCACGCAGGTCTCGCATACGGACTCGACCGCATGGTAATGCATATGGTTCATGCTGATTCCATCAGGGATGTCATCGCATTCCCTAAGGTTAAGGATGCATCAGATCTTATGTGTGACGCACCGAATGTTGCAGACGAGGCTCAGCTTGAAGAACTCGGGATTTACATCAAAAAGACCGAAGATACGGAATAATAATTCGCTCTCGTAACCATTGCCAGTAATGTGTTTGGGAGTGTATAATAAAAACAACTGTTAATTGCAATCATACGGAGGTGTAATATGGCAAAAAAAGTACCGGCAAGTTTGGCTGATCGCGAAAAGAGTTACTACAAGTATTATGCGCAG
>CAJOQF010000131.1 GCA_905236295.1 uncultured Eubacterium sp.
ACAGATGCCGGCGAATGCGGCAAATACGGATAATGACATGGTTGGCATGATTTCACTCTTATATTTTTTGAGCGAGGTTCAGACGGACAATCCGGATGCAGAAAAATTTTCGGCATACTCATTGAGTACGTTGGGAGAGGGAAACTATCTTCAGGAAGAAATTTCGTTTTACGGGGTGATCGAGGACAGCGAATATGTTGACCTGGATTTGGATGAAGATGATGTGGTGATTTCATCGGCCTATGCGGATAAATATCAGCTTGAGGTAGGAGATGAGATTACACTGAAGGAAGAATATGAGACTACAGAGTATACTTTTACCATCACCGGAATCTATGATTATTCGGCATCACTGTGTGTCTTTATGGATATCGATGCATTAAACGAACGGTTTGGGTTGGGAGATGGAACCTTCACAGGATATTTCTCGAATTCTGAGATTACGGATATTGATGAAAGCTACATCGGAACCGTCATAGATATTGATGCAATGACGAAGGTGACACGCCAGCTTCAGCATTCCTTCGGAGCTATGATGTACCTTCTGGATATCTTTTCCGTGTTGATGTATATGGTACTGATCTATCTGCTTTCAAAGGTTATTATCGAGAAGAATGCACAGTCCATCTCTATGGCGAAGATTCTGGGCTATAAAAACGGAGAGATCAGCGGGCTGTATATTGTGCCGACGTCTATCCTGGTAGTCCTGTTTGTGGTGTTCTCGCTTCCGTTGATGGAATTACTTCTGGGAGCTCTGGCACAGATTATGTTCTCCAGGATGAGTGGATGGTTTGAGTTTTTTATGGATACCGCGGTGAAGTTAAAGACCGTCGGCTTAGGAATCGGAAGCTATGCGGTCGTAGCGCTTTTTGAATATCGTAAAGTCAAAAACGTGCCCATGGAAGAAGCTTTAAAGAACATGGAATAAATCCGGATTATGAATCAACAGGAGTTTACCGGCAGAGAACACTCTGCAGGGTAAGCTCTTTTGTTTATAAAATTTTTATTGACAATATTTTATCAAACTATATAATAGACTATGTAGTTTGTTGCATCATCAACAGTTTACGATGCAATAGTTGCAGAATCAACAGGAGAACGATCCATGAAAAAAAGGAGAGATACTGAAATTGCCATAGGCGTAAGAATCGTAGATTGCGCATTGCGTAGGCATTTTGATACGATGATCATGTCTAAGTATGAGGGCAATATTACGGGGACAAATGTCTGGCTTATTTTACATATTGCAATGGAAACGAGTATGGGTCATGATGTGTTTCAATATGATCTGGAAAAGGCGAGCGGAGTAACGCGTTCTGCCATATCTCGTGTGGTGAAGCTAATGGAACAAAAGGGACTCATCCGCAGGGAATCAGTGGCGCATGATGCGCGGTTAAAAAAGCTGGTGCTGACGGAGCGTGCAAAGAAGATTGCCGAAGAGATGTGGCTGGATTCACAGCGCACGGAGGAAGAGCTGATTGACGGATTCAGCGAGGAAGAAATCAGACAGCTGGATGATTATTTAAAACGAATGGCGCAAAATATGGGCGCCGGAAAAAGCCCTTTAGAGGATGGGGATATTCCTGAGGAATTGAGAAAGTAAGGAGGTCGAGTCTTTGATGAATATTATAAAAACACTGGCAAAAAGTATACGAGAGTTTAAGAAAGAAGCATTGCTGACTCCGGTATTTGTCTGCTTTGAGGTGGTGCTCGAGTGCCTGATTCCGCTGGTGATGGCATCCCTCATTGATGAAATGACGGGTGAGAGCATGCAGCCGATCATAAAATATGGTAGCGTTCTGATTGTTCTTGCGCTGCTTTCGCTGCTGGCCGGCTCCATGAGCGGTCTGTATGCAGCGACGGCTTCGGTGGGATTTGCAAAGAACCTGAGGCAGGATATCTTTTTTAAGATTGAGGGGTTTGCGTTTTCGGATATCGACAGATTTAAGACATCCTCTCTTGTGACGCGTCTGACTACCGATGTGACGAACGTGCAAAATGCCTGGCAGATGTTGCTTCGTGTGGCAATCCGTACACCGCTGATGCTGGTTTTTTCGTTTGTAATGGCGATGACGTTAAACGTGAAATTGTCATTGATCTTTTTGGCACTTGTGCCGATTCTGGGTGCCGCGTTGTTTGCAATCATTTTTATCACGATGCCGATTTTCAGGCGTATCTTTAAAAAGTATGATGCCATGAACAATTCCGTGCAGGAGAATGTTTCAGGCATCCGCGTGGTAAAATCCTTCGTTCGTGAGGATTATGAAAATGAAAAGTTTGAGCAGGCTTCCGAAACAGTGCGTCAGGACTTTACGATGGCCGAAAAGATTCTTGCGTTAAATACACCGATTATGACGTTTGCGATTTATGCGGCGATCCTGCTGGTGTCCTACTTTGGCGCGCATATGATCATCACGTCCGGCGGAACGCAGTTTACGACAGGTGAACTTTCATCCCTCATCGCATATGGCGTGCAGATTCTTGCAGCAATGATGATGCTTTCCATGGTATTTGTTATGACAACGCTTTCGGCAGAGTCTGCAGAACGTATTGCAGAGGTGCTGAATTGGGAAGGCTCCTTAAAGAGCCCGGAGAATGCGGTTACGGAAATTCCGGACGGCAGTATCAAATTTGATAATGTTTCCTTCCGGTATTCGGAACGCAGCAAAAAATATGCGTTAAGTGATATTAATCTGGACATTCCGTCCGGTTCGACAATCGGTATTATAGGAGGAACGGGTTCCTCAAAGAGTACGCTGGTTTCTCTGATCAGCCGTCTGTA
>CAJOQF010000132.1 GCA_905236295.1 uncultured Eubacterium sp.
CGGTAGGTAATACCGGAAATGGACAATTATTAACATCCTCAAAATAGCAAAAGAATATGTAATGAAAACCGGCAGTGTTGGAGTGGTTCTTGCTGTCGGTTTTTTTGTGGAATGGTGAAAGGGTTTTTGACGCATTTAATGATTCTTTGTATAATATGGACATCCTTTCGTCTGTTTTGGCTAGAGTAAACAGGGGGTGCAAATTCAGAGCTATCGTTAAAAGGTTTATGCATGAAATATTGCACGATAAGACTCACATGATGTCGAATCGGGACACGTCGAGGTCTGTGTTTTGAGATTTATTCCGGGGTTCTTTTTTTTGAATGTTATGTTGTAAAATATGGTCAAGGAGGACAGCGTGATGGAAGCTATTATTTGTCAGAGATGTGGTTCAAGTGATTTTATTAAAGAAAAAGGAATTCTGGTCTGCAAATATTGTAGGACAGAGTATGTTAAAGACGATAAGCCGGAAACAGTAATTGAGATTAATGAGGATGTAAAGAGATTGCTTGAAAAGTGTAAAAAGGAACCTCAAAAGGCACGTAAATATGCAAACTTGATTCTAGACATTGATCCAATGAACGAAGAAGCAAAAAAATATCTATAGAAAGGGGCTTGATAATATGGATGGAATGAGCTTGCATGAGATTGCCGAAAAGAATGGATGGTCTTATGGACAACTGAGAGATTATGTTGAGAGTAATCTATCGTCACTTAGTGCAATAAAGGATGAGACGGCTGATGATTACATTATCCCACAAAATGATGTTAAATTCTTTTCCTCAAATTACAAAATGTTAGCAGGGATTAGAAATCGACATGAAGAGCAAAAACGTCAAAAAGAAGAGGAAATGAAAGTACGCACTATGTTGATAACATCCGGTTTTTCTTTTGACGGATATAGAATAACAAAATACTCGGGATATATATCTGGTGATAGTGTAATCCAGGTGGAAAGAGGTTATGTTGGTATTTTTTCGAATCCGGAAAATGTAGGAAATGCTTTAATGAAATCATTGAAAGAAATGAGAAGAGAGGCTCTGATGGAGTTGAAGGAGGCTGCGTATGATTTAGGGTGTAATGCTGTTATAGGAGTCGACTTTGATTATATAACTTTGGAACCGCAAACAGCTAATTTGCTCACAGGTGGAACAACTTATCTACCATATGTATTTGGCGTGACCGCAAACGGGAACGCAGTTATAATAGAAAAAGAAGACTGATACAAAAGGGCAGCAGAGTAATCTTCAACATACAGGTAAATGACCGAAAGCGAGCACACCGTTATAATGGGAGTTGAATTATACAAGAGGTAGAATACGATGACACTACAGGAATTGATTTCTATCCTGCGAAAGTCAGAGACCGCAGAAGAAATTGATGCATATAGAAATGAGATTACGGACTTAATTCCGAAGACAAGGATAATGGTGGATTTCAATCAGCAGAATCTGGCACATCAGTATGATCTGTGGGAACATTGCCTGAAGACGATAGTGGGACTGCCGAAAGATATGAATGACGACATGGTGTACTTGGCGGCACTTGTTCATGACATCGGGAAGCCGGACTGCCAGATATACGGAGAGAAGGATGGTCAGGTCAACATGCATTACTACGGCCATCCCGAGCGCGGCATGGAGATTACACGAGATGAGATCATCCCGGAGCTTTTGGACAATGGAGAGGTATTAACAGAAGATGAACAGCGCAGATTACTCTATTACGTCGAATACCATGATGACCGGGTGAGCCTTCGCATGAAACATCTGCGAGCCCACTTGCGTCACGGAGCGAGCCTCCAAGAATTTAAAAATCTGATGAAACTACAGGTGGCGGATGCAAAAGCACACGTCCTCATTCCGATTGTGCTGCAAAGAATCGAAATCTGTGAAAAGCTATCCGGGGAGTACGCGGAGGAGTTGTATCGGGAGATTTTGGCGGGGAAGTAAACCGCTGCCTTTTTTGACGTTATATGGTTTCTGTACTATAATATTCTCATATTCCCTGCGTTCCGGGAGGAGTGCGGTTTATCCGTATTATCCGCGACTCTTTTTTCTATATGCGTAGGCAGTGCGGAGCTATCGCGGGATAGCGCAGGGATTATTCCGACCTTTATTAGATAGAAAAAAATCCGGTCGGGAAGGGAGGAACCGACCGGAAAGAAGGAAAATTTTTTTGAAAAAGAAAAAAGTTTTTCGTCATCGTTCGATGACTTGTTGTTTGCTTTGTATGAGTAGATAATAACGGTCGAATGTGACGGCTGTATGTCGAAGGATTGAATGATATATAGATATTATGTGGCTTTTCGTAGGAATTATCATGCGGGAAGCCATTTTTTCTGGTTGGTGAAGGAACGCATATTCGAGATTGTGTCCGTATTAATGGACAACAAATTTGGAGAATAGGAGATAAC
>CAJOQF010000133.1 GCA_905236295.1 uncultured Eubacterium sp.
GTTCCTGAGGAGGGATGCGAGTCTTATGATGAGGCCGAGGCAAGGATCCATTCATTCTGCGAAGAAAAGCTTTTCAAGGATGCCAAGAAATTTAATTCTTGTTTAATTTTATGCCACGGCGCCATAATTCGTTCGTTTTTAAAGTATTTATTAGATATAAAAGCCGATGAGCTCTGGGATATCAGACAGCCGAACTGCTGTGTCAATATATTTGATATAAAGGGAGACAATATAGAGATGATAGAGATGGCAAAGCTTTATTATGATGAAAAGTTTATGCCAAAGAGAAAGTTTACATAATATGGGCACATGGAATACCAGAGGACTTAGGGGCTCTACTTTTGAGGATGCAATCAACAGATCAAATGATACCTACAAAGAACTTGGTCTTTGTCTTATTCAGAAAGTTCCCACACCTATTACGCCAATAAATATAGATCACAGTACAAGACATATTACGCTCGCCTATTTCGACCAGAAATCTACAGTCGATTACATTGGAGTTGTACAGGGGGTTGCGGTCTGCTTTGATGCCAAGGAGTGTGCGACGGATACATTTCCACTTGCCAACATTCATCCCCATCAGGTCGCTTTTATGCGTGACTTTGAGAAACAGGATGGAGTGGCGTTCATCCTTATCTATTATTCCGAGAAGGATATGATCTATTATATGAAGTTTTGCGAACTGGCCAACTTCTGGGAGCGCATGGAAAAAGGCGGAAGGAAGAGCTTCAGGTTCGATGAGCTTGATGAAGAGAATTTTATTTTGCCGAAGAATGGAATTCTTGTCCCTTATCTCGACGGAATAGCAAGAGATCTTGATTCGAGAAATTAAGTTGACATAATATATTTTGATATGGTAACATGGTAGCATACTAAAGTGACGAAGGAGATATAAAAAAACTATGAAAATTGATCTTTTGCACACTCCGGAAGGCGTGAGAGATGTCTACGGAACAGAGTGTGAAAACATGTACTATTTGAGAGATAAGTTCCATGAGATGTTCAAGTCATTTGGATTTAGTGCGATACAGACACCAACTTTCGAATTCTTTGACATATTTGGAAATGATATAGGAACGATTCCGTCAAAGGACCTCTACAAGTTCTTTGATCGCGACGGCAATACACTGGTTCTCAGACCGGATATCACACCGTCGGTTGCAAGATGTGCTGCAAAGTATTTTAATTCCGAAGATGTAGTAAAGCTTTTCTACATGGGAAACATCTTTATCAATAATCTTTCGTTTCAGGGCAGATTAAAGGAGGTCACTCAGGCGGGAGCAGAGCTTTTGGGTGATTCGAGTGTTGATGCTGATGCGGAGATGATAGCAATGGCTGTCAAGTCGCTTTTGTCAGTCGGACTTGTTGATTTCCAGATCAGCATAAGTCATGTGGGATTCTTAAAGAGCTTGCTTAAAGAGGCAAAGCTTGACGAGGATACCACGGATGAGCTTTATGAACTCCTTAAGAACAAGAATTACTGGGGAGTCAAGGAGCTGATCTCGCCTCTTGACATTCCGGATTCCTTGAAAAATCTTTTCTATATAATAGGAAATGTATATAACTCGCAGGATGAGCTTGCCGGACTGCGGGATATAACGGGAGAATACAGCGAAGTTAAAAATGTTGTTGATTATATGATCGAGTTGTCGGATATCCTTAACTGCTACGAGGTGTTTGATCACGTATCTTTCGAGATGGGTATACCTGAGAATATGCAGTACTATACCGGCATTGTATTTTCGGGGTATACATACGGCACCGGACTTCCGGTTATCTCGGGTGGTAGATATGACAAGCTTATCAGCTACTTCGGAAAGGATCAGTCGGCTATAGGATTTGCTTTTATAGTAGATGAGATTCTGCTTGCGCTGGAGCGGCAGGGCATAGAGATCCCTACTGAGGAAAAGCCTTTCGTCATTGAGTACGACAAGGCAGACAGAGATGACGCTATCAAGAAGGCGCTCAGACTTCGCAAAGACGGCGTCAAGGTAAGTTTGGTTCGAAAATAGGATTGGAGACGATATGAGAGACGATAAATATCTTACTTTTGCTCTTGGTAAAGGCAGACTCGCCAACAAAACCCTTGAGCTCTTTGAAAAGATCGGCATTACGTGTGAGGAGATGAAGGACAAGGATACAAGGAAACTCATCTTTGTAAATGAAGATCTCAAAATGAGATTCTTCTTATCAAAAGGACCTGATGTGCCGACATATGTGGAGTACGGCGCTGCCGATATCGGTATTGTAGGCAGAGATACCATTCTTCAGGAGAAACGCAATATATATGAGGTGATAGATCTCGGGTTCGGCAAATGCCGTATGTGTGTGTGCGGACCGAAGGAGGCAAAAGAGCTGCTCAATCACCACGAGCTCATCCGCGTTGCTACAAAGTATCCGGAGATAGCAAAGGATTATTTCTACAACAAAAAACATCAGACGGTTGAGATCATCAAGTTAAACGGTTCTATTGAGCTTGCTCCGATAGTGGGTCTGTCAGAGGTTATAGTAGATATAGTGGAGACCGGTTCCACATTAAAAGAAAACGGACTTGAGGTGCTCGAAGAGATCTGTCCGTTGTCGGCAAGAATGGTTGTAAACCAGGTGAGCATGAAGATGCAGTACGATCGTATCAACAAACTGATAATGGATCTTAAAAATGCACTGGAAGATAAAAAATAGATTGGAAGGAAATTAAATGAGGATTTTAAAACTAGACAAAAGCACTGCAAATGATATTCTTGATTCTCTTTTAAAGAGAAGCCCCAACAACTATGGGGAATATGAAAACGCAGTTTCCGAGATAGTATATAATGTAAAGAAAGACAGAGACAAAGCACTTTTTGATTACACAAAGAAATTTGACAATGTCGATATTGATGCTTCATCCATACTGGTTACCGAAGAGGAGATAAAAGAAGCATACGAAAAGGTAGACAAGTCGCTTGTTGATGTTATCAGGAAATCTCTGGTAAACATCAGGGAGTACCACGAGAAACAAAAACAGTATTCGTGGTTTGATTCAAAGACAAACGGCACAATGCTCGGACAGAAGGTTACTCCGCTGGGGAGAGTCGGCGTTTATGTTCCGGGAGGAAAGGCTGTATATCCGTCGTCGGTTCTTATGAATGTCGCACCTGCAAAGGTTGCCGGAGTCAGAGATATCATTATGACTACACCACCGGGAAAAGACGGAAAGGTAAATCCGTCCACTCTTGTCGCTGCAAAAGAGGCTGGAGTAGACAGGGTTTACAAAGTCGGAGGAGCGCAGGCGATAGCCGCACTCGCGTTTGGTACAGAGTCTGTACCAAAGGTTGACAAGATCGTCGGACCGGGTAATATATTTGTTGCACTTGCAAAAAAGGCAGTGTTCGGATATGTTAGTATCGATTCCATTGCCGGACCGAGTGAGATACTTGTCATCGCCGATGAGACAGCAAACCCGACTTATGTTGCGGCGGATCTTTTGTCTCAGGCGGAGCATGACGAGCTTGCAAGCGCGATCCTTATAACCACGAGTCAGAAGATAGCGGACGAGGTTTCGGCTGAGGTCGACAGATTCTGCGAGATGCTTCCGAGAAGAGCTATTATAGAAAAATCCCTTGAAAATTACGGATACATTCTCGTTGCTGACAATATGGATGACGCCATAGCAACGGCTAATGAGATCGCCTCAGAGCATCTTGAACTCATCACAGCCAACCCGTTTGATGTGATGACAAGGATTGAAAACGCAGGTGCCATATTTATAGGAGAGTATTCAAGTGAGCCTCTCGGTGATTATTTTGCCGGACCTAACCACGTACTTCCGACAAACGGCACGGCCAAATTCTTCTCTCCACTGTCAGTTGACGACTTTATTAAGAAGTCAAGCATCATTTCATATTCGAGAGAAGCATTGCAGGATGTTTACAAAGATATAATTTCCTTTGCTCAGAACGAGGGATTGGATGCGCATGCAAATTCTATACGTGTGCGTTTTGAGGAGGTTTAGGATGGAAGATCTGAGATTTGCCGAGGTTACGCGAAAGACAAATGAGACAGACATCTCCATGACGCTCAAGCTTTTCGGTCACGGTGACAACAAGATAGATACAGGGATCGGATTTTTTGATCATATGCTTGACGGATTCGCCAGACATGGATTTTTTGACCTTGAGGTAAGTTGCAAGGGCGATTTAAACGTCGATACACATCACAGTGTTGAGGATGTCGGAATTGTACTCGGATGCGCAATCAGCAGAGCGATCGACGACAAGAAGGGGATTAAGAGATACGGAAGCAGCATTATACCGATGGATGAGACTCTGGTTTTGTGCTCGCTAGACCTTTGCGGCAGACCGTATTTCGGATTCGAGGCAGAATTTGCGACGGACAGAGTCGGTGATTTTGAGACACAGACCGCGAGAGAGTTTTTTGCTGCGGTTGCAAACAACGCCGGCATGAATCTACATATAAAAGTACTTGACGGAATAAATGATCATCATAAAATAGAAGCTATGTTTAAAGTATTTGGAAGAGCGCTTGATGAAGCGACCACTTTTGACGACAGGATCATAGGGGCACTGTCCACAAAAGGAAATCTTTGAGGAGGAAGTTTTACATGGATAAGAAATTATTGACTGCCATTTTGTATTTGAAGGATGGCAACGCGGTAAAGAGTGCTGAAGACCACGAGGTAGTCGGCGATATATTGGAAATGTCATCACTCTACAGTGACAGCGGAATTGACAGGATCATTGTCTTTGATCTTTCCGAGGCTGATGTTGAGCATGAAAAAAATATTCATGTTCTCAAAGAGATCAATCGAATCGTTGAGATCCCGGTTGTTGCCGGAGGAAATATCAATCGACTTGAGGATATCAAAAAACTGCTTTACGCCGGATGTCGTCAGGTTATCATCAACGCTTCGAAGCAGGGAGTGTTCGAACTTACAAAAGAGGGCATGGATAGATTCGGAAAAGACAAACTTATTCTTTCTCTTGTCAACGCTGACGTTCTCTTTAAGAATAAGGGAATTACAGATTTTGTCGATGAAGTGCTCGTTCTCAATGAGGAGAGTGCCAATTCATACGACGATATGTATGACAGCGAGTACACTGTTTATGTTGGCGAATACAATTTTGATCGCTGTGTTGAGCTGTTAAACAGGGAAAAAGTAAACGGTATAGTCGGTGATTTCTTAAGCGATATTCACACCGACATCATGAAGCTCAAGAACAAATTTATCGATGCCGGAATCATGATGTCAAGGCTTGAGACAAACCT
This sequence comes from uncultured Eubacterium sp., assembly GCA_905236295.1. Lineage (GTDB taxonomy): Bacteria > Bacillota > Clostridia > Lachnospirales > Lachnospiraceae > Eubacterium_C. The sequence goes on from CAJOQF010000133.1 coordinate 5,272, forward strand.
TAAGTGGAGCGATTTCAAGCTCAACTCCGACGGGCTTATTCCCGTAATCGTTCAGGACTACAGAACATACGAAGTCTTGATGCTTGCGTATATGAATGAAGAGGCGTTTGAGACCACCTTGAAACTCGGCAAGATGACATACTATTCAAGAAGCAGAAAAGAGCTTTGGGTGAAGGGCATGACATCGGGTCACACACAGTACCTCAAATCCCTCACGCTCGATTGCGATAACGATACCATACTGGCAAAGGTTTCGCAGGTCGACGGAATCGCATGTCATACCGGCGCCAGATCATGCTTCTTTAATGAGCTGGTTAAAAAGGATTATGTAGAAAAGAATCCTCTGACGGTATTTGAGAATGTATATAATGTTATCGTTGACAGAAAAGAAAATCCAAAGAAGGGATCGTACACCAACTATCTCTTTGACAAGGGGCTTGATAAGATCCTCAAAAAACTTGGCGAGGAGGCAACGGAGATTGTCATTGCAGCCAAGAATCCCGATCAGGAGGAGATAAAATACGAGATCTGCGATTTCCTCTACCATGCTATGGTTCTTATGGTTGAGAAGGATGTGACCTGGGAGGATATCGCTCAGGAGTTGTCGCTCAGATGAAAAAATTAGCTTTAAGTGATGAAATACTTATGAGCATCGATAAGCCGGAAAGGTATATCGGATGCGAGATAAATGAAATAATCAAGGATCCAAAGGATGTAAAGATCCGTTTCGCAATGTGTTTTCCGGACATATATGAGATCGGCATGTCAAATCTTGCCATGCAGATCCTCTATGATATGTTCAACAAGCGGGAAGATGTATATTGCGAGCGGGTCTTTTCGCCGTGGTTGGACCTTCACAAGATTTTAAAAGAAAATGATATTCCGCTTTTTTCGCTGGAGATGCAGGAACCGATAAAGGATTTTGATTTTCTTGGGATTACGCTTCAGTACGAGATGGCATACACAAATATTATCCAGGTGCTTGACCTTGCCGGAATTCCGGTTTTTTCAAAGGACAGGAAAAATGATGACACGATCGTGATAGCCGGGGGACCCTGTACCTACAATCCGGAACCGATCGCTGATTTTTTTGATATCGTCTATATCGGTGAGGGTGAAAAGAGTTACGACAAGATATTTGATCTCTATAACGAGTGCAGGGAAAATGGTTTTGACAGGGACGGTTTTTTAAAGAAGGCAGCCCATATTGATGGCATTTATGTTCCTTCATTATATGATGTTGAATATGATACCGACGGTATGATAAAGGGCATGGTTCCGTTGTATCCCGATGTTCCTTCGGTCATAAAACGCGTGATAGTTGAAGATGTGACGGATGCGCCTTATCCGGAAAAACCGATAGTTCCGTTTATGCAGATCACTCAGGATCGTGTCGTCCTTGAAGTAATGAGGGGATGCATCAGAGGCTGCAGATTTTGCCAGGCGGGCATGATCTACAGACCGACCAGACAGAAAGATGTGGAGACTCTTAAAAAACAGGCATCCATCCAGCTTAAGAACACCGGGCAGGATGAGATTTCCCTCTCATCCCTCAGTACGAGTGACTATGAGAGCCTGCCGCAACTGATCGATTTCCTTGTTGAGGATATAAAAGATAAGGGGATAAATATCTCGCTTCCTTCGCTCAGAATTGACGCTTTCTCACTGGATGTCATGAGCAAGGTTCAGGATGTTAAAAAGAGCTCGCTCACTTTCGCCCCCGAGGCGGGATCCCAGAGAATGAGAGATGTCATAAACAAGGGACTTACCGAAGAGAACATACTAAACGGAGCGCGTATGGCTTTTGAGGGCGGATGGAATAAAGTCAAACTTTATTTCATGCTCGGACTTCCGGGCGAGGAACGATCCGATATCGAGGCGATACCTCACCTTGCCAATGAGATCGCGGTATGTTACTACGACGCGGTTCCGAAGGAGAAGCGCCAGGGTAAATGCCAGATCGGTATAAGTACATCGTTTTTTGTGCCAAAGCCTTTTACTCCGTTCCAGTGGATGAGCATGCACAAGCCGGATGACTATCTCGAAAAAGCAAAGATAGTAAACGACACCATGAAGGCAGAACTCAACAGAAAGAGCCTCAAGTACAACTGGCATCAGGCGGATGAGACAGTGCTTGAGGGAGTGCTTGCAAGGGGCGACAGGAGATTGTCGGCACTTCTTTTTGAAGTGTATAAAAACGGAGGTATATTTGACTCATGGACAGAGAGCTTTTCTTTTCAAAGATGGCTTGATGCGTTTGATGCCTGCGATATAGATATGGGATTCTACATCTACAGGGAACGCGAAACGGATGAGATCCTTCCATGGGATTTCATCGATATCGGAGTATCCAAGAGATTTCTTGTACGTGAATACGAAAACGCGAAAAAAGGTGTTGTCACGCCTAACTGCAGAGAAAAATGTTCGGGTTGCGGAGCGCTTAGCTTCAACACCGGAGTTTGTGTTTAACATTTATAGTGGAGTGAGGAATATCTGATGGCTTACAGGGTGCTGATAGTTGATGATTTTAAGATGGCGAGGATGGTATTTGAAAACGCCATAGAAATGTCCGATGAGTTTGAGTTGGTGGGTTCTTTTTCAAATGCTGAGGATGCGATCGCCTTTATAAAGAATTCCCGTGTGGATCTCTGCCTTATGGATGTGGTTATGCTGGAAGGACAGGACGGTCTTGCGGCATCGCAAAAGATTAAAGAAATGCGCCCGCAGATAAAGATACTGGTTGTCACAGCTATGCCTGAGGTCTCTTATATTGAGAGAGCAAGGGATATAGGGATCGAGAGCTTCTGGTATAAGGAGGTTCAGGAACAGCCAATACTCGAAGTTATGAAACGCACGATGGCGGGAGAGTCGGTGTATCCGGATTCCCTGCCTACGGTCACTCTCGGAAATGCCGTCAGCACAGATTTTACTGATAAGGAGATAATGGTTCTGAGAGAGCTTGTCTCCGGCGAATCGAATGGAGAGATAGCGTCCACACTCGCAATTTCTGAGCGAACTGTTAAGATGCATATTAGCAATATGCTCTCCAAAACCGGATTTCGCTCAAGACTTGAGCTCGCAGTAAAAGCAAGAACCGGAGGATTGGTCATAAACGACTGATATGTACTAAAGTACATAGTGAAAATATAAAATAAGTATTAAACTAGTCTTGTTCCTATATGTAATTTATTAAATAAATATAAGTTTTGAGGGGGAGATATAATGAGTAAACTGAAATTTTTCCCTATGAGAGCTGTAAAAGAAAGTTTTGACCTGCTGCCGGCCGGGCTGCTTTACTGCTGGGAGGGAGGCCTTATTAAGCTCGCAAATTCGAAGATGGAGGATATATGCAAAGCGCTTACTGGAGAGTCCTTAAAAAACGGCAAAGAATTCTGGCAGATGTTATATTACGGAGAAAATGAATATGTACAGGGAGGTAATGATCCGATTGCCGTTTTGCCGGATAAAAAGACATACAGCTTTAAGAAAAACAGGATAAATTTCGATGGTTCTGTGTTGTATGAGATCATTGCGGTGGATATAAGCAGCGAATACGAGTTAAACAGGCTTATAAGGAGAAGACAGGAGCACGCACGGTATGTAAATGCCAGACTTAAGGCGTTGGAGAGAACCGTAGAACTGGTCGCTGCCGAGAAGGAAGCGCTTAAAGCAAAGATAAAGATTCATGACAGCCTCGGACACAGCCTGCTTATGACAAAGAGACATCTGTTTAATCCAAATGAAACTGAGATTGAAGATATTATTGACGAATGGAAGAAGAATATTGCGTTTTTAAAGCACGAGGAGGAACATATCCATGAAGACCCATATTTTTTCAGCGGAGAACAGGCACTTGCGCTTGGAGTTGAGCTTGTGGTAAGGGGGGAGTTTCCAAAGGATGATAGACTGTCTGATGTCATAAACGATGCCATTACGGTCCATGTGACAAATGTATTTCGACATGCCCAGGGCGATAAAGCGATCCTTTCAATTACTGAAAATGAAAAAGGTTACACTATTGTTTTTACAAACAATGGAAAATTACCCAAAATAGAGATTGAGGAAAGCGGAGGACTTAAAAATTTAAGGACTGAGGTTGAAAATATCGGGGGTGCTATGAGTATAAAATGCACTCCGGAGTTTGAACTTGTATTACAACTTCCCAAAGAGAGTAAATATGAGTTGTAGTAATTCCCGGATATTATCGTTGCAAATGGATATCGTGATGTATTATAATGCCAACTATGAAGATAAGGATTAAGTTTTCGAGAAAAGGACCGGTAAAGTTTTTAGGGCATTTGGATCTTATGCGCTATTTCCAGAAAGCCATAAGGAGAGCCGGCATAGATATAAAATACAGTGAAGGTTTTTCTCCTCATCAGATAATGTCTTTTGCAGCACCTATAGGTGTGGGGATCGAGAGCGAAGGAGAATATTTTGATATCGAGGTAAACAGTTGTGCTGACCTTGAAGAGGCAAAAAAAAGCCTTGATGATGCAATGGCTGAAGGGATCGAGGTACTGGATTTTTTTGAGATTTCCGACAATACAAAGAAGGCAATGTCTGTTGTCGCAGCCGCCGAGTATGAAGTCTACGTAAAACCTGCCGATTGGAAATACGACCTTAAAGATACAAATACGACCATGGCCATCTTTAAGGACGAGGCGGGCTTAAAAGAGGCTGTACACCAATATATAGACGAAGCCGATAGCATCAATGTCATCAAAAAGACAAAGAAGAGCGAAAAGGAGATCGATCTGAAAAAATTCATATACAGCATTGATGTTTTGGGTGCTGACGATGGCTACGATATTCCAAGGATAAGTATGATGCTCGCAGCCGGTAGCATAGAAAATATCAAACCGGCGGCGGTTATTTCATACCTCTGCGAAAAGCTTGGAGTGGAGTGTGATATGAATGAGCTTCAGATACTCAGAAAAGATGTCTTCATGTTGCGCGACGGACTGGAAGAGGGGTCAAAACCCGAAGATTTTATAAATTTATGCTTGACAGAATAAGGGCAAAAGATTATTATTAACAACATCAAAGGCAATGGCGTCGTGATCATAGGATCGCGGCGCTTTTTTCGTTTTATATCGAACTTGACACAATGAGGTGTTTTCTGTTTTGTCGACGACAGAAAATGCCTCATTTTTGCCTTTGGAAATATAATGAAAAGGATGTGGTTAACAGTGGCTAATGTGATGGACTTGATAAATGAGAATGTATTTGGAGTTTGGTTTTTGGTTGGCGCCGCTCTGGTGTTTTGGATGCAGGCGGGATTTGCGATGGTAGAGGCAGGATTTACCAGAGCTAAAAATGCCGGTAACATAATTATGAAAAATCTCATGGATTTTTGTATAGGTGCCGTGATGTTTATCCTCATAGGATTTTCGCTTCTTCTCGGAGAAGATGTGATAGGACTGATCGGTCAGCCCGGATTTGACATATTTTCATCTTACGGATCATTTGACTGGTCGGCATTTGTATTTAATCTTGTGTTCTGCGCAACGACTTCTACGATCGTCAGCGGTGCTCTCGCAGAGAGAACAAAGTTCTTATCATACTGTATCTATTCGGCAGTGATATCCGGACTTATTTATCCGATAGAGGCTCACTGGATCTGGGGAGGCGGATGGCTCTCAGATATGGGATTCCACGATTTTGCGGGATCAGCGGCAATTCATATGGTTGGAGGTCTCTGTGCACTTATCGGTGCCAAGATGCTCGGAGCAAGAATTGGAAAGTTTAAGAGAGATAAGGATAAGAAAGTTGTAAAGGTTAACGCTATTCCGGGTCACAGTATTCCACTCGGAGCATTGGGATGTTTTATCCTCTGGTTTGGATGGTATGGATTCAACGGTGCGGCAGCAACTTCAGTTGATCAGTTGTCATCAATCTTCCTTACCACGACGATAGCACCGGCAGTTGCAACCGTTGTCACGATGATATTTACCTGGTTAAAATGGGGTAAGCCCGATGTTTCAATGTGTCTGAACGCATCCCTTGCCGGTTTGGTTGCCATAACCGCCCCGTGTGATGTGGTTGACGGTTTCGGGGCAACTATAATAGGACTTGTTTCCGGATTATTGGTAGTATTTGGAGTTTACCTTCTCGATCACAAGCTTCACATTGACGATCCGGTCGGTGCGGTAGCGGTTCATTTCTTTAACGGATTATGGGGAACGATAGCAACTGGACTCTTTGCGACAAAAACGGCTCCGGGAAGCGAGGTTGCAGGTCTTTTCTATGGCGGTGGTTTCAGACAGCTTGGTGTTCAGCTTTTAGGTATTGTAGCGGTATGTGCATTTGCGGCAGTTACTATAACGATCACATTTGCAGTGATCAAGGCTACTATCGGACTCAGATGCAGCGCCGAGGAGGAGATCAACGGACTCGACACATCTGAGCATGGACTTCCGAGCGCATACGCTGATTTTGCACTCGCTTCAAGCATCAACAACTTCTCATCTGATGAGGAGACAGACAAATTGCCTGAAAACGCAGTGCCTATTGATGAGGCGGTTCCGATACAGATAACTTCGGCTCCGAAGAACAGCGCACCGCAGAGCGTCATAGCCTCAGATACATCATTTACGCAGATTACGATCATAGCCAGACAGAACAAGTTTGATGAACTTAAAGAGGCGATGAACAAGATAGGCGTAATGGGAATGACGGTCACAAATGTTCTCGGTTGCGGAACACAGAAGGGGCGTCCCGAGTTCTATCGTGGAGTTTCCATGGAAGTTATGCTTCTTCCGAGAATCCAGATAGATATCGTTGTTGCAAAGGTAAGTCCTAAGCTTGTTATAGAGACGGCAAGAAAGGTACTCTACACCGGAAACTTCGGAGACGGAAAGATCTTTATATATCATGTTGATCAGGTTGTCCGCGTTCGTACAGGCGAAGCAGGATTTGCAGCAATACAGTAAATGAAGTCTTGACTTGATTTTTTTGCTGGGATAATATATTCAGCATGAATGAGAATTTGACTGTTGCCATGGCTCCCTTAGAGGGGATCACTACGGCGGTATTTAGAAAAGTATATAGGAAATATTATACAGGGGTGGATTTATTTTACACCCCTTTTCTTTCTGCAAATCACACTCATAAGTTCAAGAAAAGAGAGAAGAGGGAGTATCTTCCGTTTGACGATACTCTTATTCCGCAGCTTATCACGAACTCCCCGGATGATTTTTTGTGGGCGGCAAGAGTGCTGACTGAGGTTGGCTATAAGGAGATAAACTTAAATGCCGGCTGTCCTTCAAGCACTGTCTTTTCTAAGCGAAAAGGGGCGGGGATGCTCTTTGATACCGATGAACTCGAGCGCTTTTTTTCCGCGGTTTTTGAAGTGAAGGAAAAAGAAGATCTTGCTGAAGTTTCCGTAAAGACAAGGATAGGAGTGCATGATGCTTCCGAAGCGGAGGATATCGCAAAAGTATATTCGGCGTTTCCTTTTAAGGAAGTGATCATCCATCCGAGACTTAGGGTGGATTATTACAGGAATGATGTAGATCTTGGAGCGTTTAAACTTATGCGCGATATTATTACCCCGCCGGTGGCTTCGACAAGCTCAGCCACCGAGGCACCGGTCCCTGAGCTTGTCGAAGGGACATCCGTCGAAACCACTCGCACTCTGATAATGTACAACGGCGATATCTGCTCTGTAGATGATGTTAAAGCTTTGCAAAAGCAAATTCCGGGAACAGACCGCATAATGATCGGAAGAGGTCTTTTAAAAAATCCTGCTCTTCCGCGGATGTTAAAGGGTGGTGAAGGCTTAAAAATCGAAGAACTAAAAGCCTTCCATTATGATCTGTATGCGGCGTACAAAGAAGAACTTGTAAATGACCGCGACATACTGTTTAAGATGAAGGAACTCTGGGGATACTGGGCAACCCTTTTTTCTGAGAACGATCGTCAGCTAAAGGCTATTCGAAAGACCAAAAATCCAAATGAGTATCACGCAGCGGTAGAGACGATATTTACTACAGTGTGCTGATGCAGTGTTAAGCCACGTAATTATTGTTTCGTGGTTCAATTGGCAGTCAGAACTTTATTGATAGTGTTTAATACATTTTTCTTGTCTGCGCTCCAAAGGGGAGCGATCAGGTCTTTTTTGTTTCCGTCACCTGTGAATCTGTGAACGACCAGATCCGGCGGTAAGCAGGCAAAAAGCTCACATATCAGATCAGCATATTCATTAAGACTCATTTGATCAAATGGGTTTTTTTTGTATTCGTCTGCAAGCCTTGTATTTCTTAATACGTGAAGCATGGAGAGTTTGATACCGTTAGAACCCGAATCTATCACATGAGTAAGTGTCTTTTTCATCATGGCCCGTGTTTCGCCCGGAAGTCCAAGGATAACATGGGTTATTATCTGTGATATTCCGATTTTTCTTAAACGGGTGAGTGCCTCATTGTATGTTTTGAGCTCAAAACATCGGTTAATGAATTCCGCTGACTTTTTTGAAACGGTCTGCAATCCAAGTTCGATCCATACCGGTTTTTTGCTATTGATCTCCGATATAAGCTCCAATACATCATCCCCAAGGCAGTCCGGTCGGGTGGCTATGGACAGGACATCGATCTCGGGAGCGTTTATTGCTTCCGTATATAATCGTTTTAGTCTGTCGATCGTATCATAAGTTCCTGTAAAAGCCTGGAAATACGCGATAAATCCTACTTCCTTAGTCTTTGGAAGTTTATTTTTTAGTATCTCCTTTTGCGCTTTGATCTGATCGGCTACGGTGGCTGTATTTTTCATGTGTCCGGTGGTTTTGCTTGTCGTATACTCGGTGGTTTTGCATGTCGAAGCCACATTTATTTTCCCGGCAAAATCCCCGCTGCCTCCCGCGCTACAGAATATACAACCGTCACTGCTCAGGGTTCCATCCCTGTTTGGGCATGTAAACCCTCCATCCAGGGACAATCTGTAGAGCTTCTTGTTATAATTATCCGCAGCATAGTCATTCAGTGAATAGTAGGGTTTGTTAAGATCATTTCGGTTTAATCCTATAAGTATCCTTCTGTAAGCATTGGTCAGGTCTGTAACTGACCATGCGGCGTTAGCCGGGCTGGTCGAAGGAAGTGGAATGGCATTCGGGTTTATTATTTCTCCTGTTTTCAGTGACGTTTTTATATATTTGTTGTATAATGTATATGACTTGTTTCCGTTGCAGTAGATCGCGGAAATATTAGACTCTTTTATCAGTGGGATCAGGTCGTTCGGAGTGACGTTTTCTATACTTGAGTCGGATGATCCGACAATGTCACAAGAGTGTATCACATCCCACAGAGCTATATTATGCGAGAGGAGAAGCGATTTTTTCTCATCTATTGTTTCAGGAATTCTCTCGTTAAACACACCTGCAACTACTTCCCAGAATCTGTTCTGTGGATGTCCGTAAAAAAAAGACGCTTCGCGAGATTTTACTGACGGAAACGAACCTAAGATCAAAATTTTAGAGTTTTTATCATATACCGGTTTTATCGGATGTACTATCATAGCGGTATTTTATCATATATACAATTTGGGGTCAAAATCGTGTTTTAAAATCAAAGGAGGGATTTTTGATGAAGATGAAAAGATCTATTGGTATGATCATGGCGTTATTGCTAATGATTGTCGGTTGTGCAGTGCCCGTGACTTCACATACCCCGGTTTATGCCAAGGGAAATACAGGCTATGAGGTTGAGGGCGGCAAGCTTTGGTTTGACAGTTCAAATGGCGAGATAACCTGGGCAGATGAGGGGGTAACTTCTGCGGACATCCCCAAAACAATAGATGGCGTTACGGTAGAGAGCATAGGGGAGTGGGCTTTTTATGATCATGAAGATCTGGTCTCGGTCACCTTGCCTGATACCATAAATAAACTTGAAAAGGGAGCCTTCTATGGTTGCACTTCTCTCGAATCTATCATCATTCCGAAAAATGTAAAGAAAATAGAGCAGAGTGCATTTAAGAATTGCTACAGCCTTCTTGACATAAATTTCAAGGGCAATAAGGATCAGATAAGCATGAAGGATGCGTTTGATTATTGGTTTTATATAGATGGTGATTTTTCTAAAAGCTATAAAAAAGGCAAGTATTACAAAAAACTTCAAAAGCTAAAGCTGGGTAAAAATGTCAGGAATAACATCATTAATATCGCAAAATCCCAGTATGGTTATCACGAGGGAAAGAATAATAACGACCTTGCGGGAAACAGTAAGAGTAAGAAGAATTATACAGAATACGGATACTTCCACGGAAACAATCCGATCCTCTGGTGTGGAGAGTTTGCCGAGTGGTGTGCTGAGATGGGAGGCATTCCGACAAGCATCCTCTATGAGAACAAGTATGCTTACAGCAAGACAAAATATGCGGGGAAAGGCGGAAGTGTTACCCTGCATAAGGGCGATATTGTCCGTGTGACTCATGATGAAGGCGGGCATATGTTCCTTGTGGAGTCGGTAAAGAAAAAAGGCAATACAGTTACCCTTGTTTTCAGAGACGGCGGACATAATGATGGGGTTTACCATGATACCTATAAGTTCAAAGCCAAGACAGGAAAGGGTATCGGTTATTACAGCGACTGGAAGATGCAGTTTGTGGTGACGCCTGATTACAGCAAACTTAAATTCCATAAGATCAATTTTGACGCAAACGGAGGAAAGGTAAGTCAAAAATCCAAGTATCTTTCGGAGGGCGCAATCTACAGTGTCCTGCCCACTCCCAAAAAGAGCGGTAAGAAGTTTGCCGGATGGTTTACGGAAAGCGGTTATCAGGTTAAGCCGTATATGACGTTCGGTAAAAAGGCAGATCAAACGCTCTATGCACGTTGGAAATAAACCAGATCAAAGGAGAGTTTTATGAGATTACAAAGAATATCAGTCGCTTTTTTGATAACAATAATGTCTATCACAGCCGTATTTTGTATCCAACCATCTGCAATTGTACAGGCTGATTCACGGTATTATTACGGTGAAGTGGAGGGAATGCCCGGACTGGAGGTTCAGTTTGATAAGTCAGAGGGTTCTATCACATGGATAAAAGGTGATCCTGTTGATGTTGAGATACCGTCAAAGATTGACGGAGTTACGGTAAAAAAGATCGGTTCAAATCTTTTTGCTAGGAAGAATTCTCTTGAGAAAGTGGTAATTCCAAAGACGATCGAAGAGATAGGATACAATGCTTTTTCGCACTGCTACAACCTGGAAAAGATTGTTTTTAAGGGTGATAAGAAAAAGATAAAATATGACGGATTGTTTGTATTTAGCTATGATGCTTTTTTTAATAATACTTTTAGCAATTCTTATAAGAAGAGCAAATATTATAAGAAGCTTTCCAAGGTGAAGCTTTCCGGAAACTATGTAAGCGACGCAATAAAGATAGGTAAGAGTCAGCTTGGATATGTGGAGAGCAATAGTAAAAATAAGCTTTCGGGTACCGGAAAGGCAGGAAATGGTAACTTTTCCGAGTACAACTACATGGCCGGCAAACCTGATAAATTCTGGCTTTCATATGTTAATAATGACGACCGTTACGGCGGTTGGTGCGGA
>CAJOQF010000134.1 GCA_905236295.1 uncultured Eubacterium sp.
ACTCTTTATTATCATCCGGACGCTTGAACTCCATATTAATATCAAATGAGTTAACAGGTTCAAAAGCTATATTATCTAAACCGTCGTCACCGTTAATATAGAAAGAAGTTGCCCACACATTGGAAGGAATCATATTTAAAGATATTCCTTCACAAGAGAGAAAAACTACAAACTCGTCTTCTAAAAATTTAAGTCGATTGACCAAAACATTATAAATACCTATACTATAGCCATCAAAAACACCATGAATAAGAATTACCTGTTTCTCATATTCTTGTATTTCTTTTCTTATAGATTTAGTCAAACCATCAGCATCTATTTCTGGACTAGTAATAAAGATTTCAGTTAGCTCTACACCCTTAATAGTAGCAGCAACACATTGACTTATAGATGTTGAATTTTCACTAACAACTATAGGACTATGATTGCAAAGTCCAAAAGAAATAGTTTGTGCCATTTCCACCGAAACATCTTCACGATATCCTATTGTTTTAAAATTTTCTATTAATTCCTCTTCGAAAGTATCAATATCATCTATATTTCCTCCATCAACACATGACATTGTACTTTTAAAAATATTAATATGATTTGCATCACTTTTTTCACTCAAACTTTGTGCTGGTATAGCAGAAACGAATGCCATTTGACTAATAAATTCTGCAGCATTATTCTTAGCTTCTTCAATGCGCATGGAAATCTTACGCTCTACTTCTAATGCCAGTTTCTTCCGATCTTCTATCCTGTCATTAATTCCATTTATTTCTTCAGTTAGCTCAGACTTGCGTTTTATAAGCAACTCTGCCTCTTTACGCTCTTTATTAGTTGCCTTTTCCGCTTCCTGTAATTCCTTCTGTGCCGATTCAAACATTGCTGAATTTTCGTTTTTCCATGCGTCAGTCAACTGTTCTTTACAACGTCTAACTAAATCTGTGTTTCTTTCTAAAGCTAATGCTAAAACCTGCGTATCAAAATCAGATGACGTTAAATAGGATTCGACATGGCTAAAGAAAGAATCTACATATCCTTTTGCTTCATCTTCTTTACATGCAAATGTATCTGCCAATTCTTGCATAATAGTCTGCTTCGGAATATTTTCTATATAATTTCTACATCTTTGAGCTTCCTTTTTGGACCATCCATTTTCCCGAAGGGCAGTTATCGATGCTCTAGAAAGAATTATTTCTTTTATAGCATCAAAAGGCGTACGTACTCGATAAACAGACGTAGGCATTCCTAGATTCATCTTGCGGAAAACACGAATTCCAGCTAACTTTATCATGTCAGCATATTTCACCGTGTAATGTGGCAACATAAAAACAGATTTATCTAGCCTCACCCTCGTCCCTGAATGTTCTAAATTTCCTGTCGAACACAGTAATCCCTCTTTTACCCCACTAGATGTAGTGCAAACACACAAAACTTTATCACTAACAAATGTTTTTTCGAACCATTGAGTTATATACTTTACAATATCATCCAAATTTTTACATTGAGGGAATTCAACAACTTCCGTAAATTTCGTATTTCTATTATATTCACTTTTAATATGGTCTTTATCAGGATCGCCATCACGTGGATCAGCTCTCCAACTCCAAATTCCGATTCTCCCATCTTCTTGTGGCCCATTCTTCCAGTACAACCTATCTCGGTTCTCAAAATAATGAGGTGCATTATCATCTAAAACAAAAGGGGTTATTTCCCCATCGTTTATATCTGCCAATCTATTAATTCGTACCTGTCCACTGTAATCGTGGCTAATTTGCCCAATTGATACATATTGGAATTGCTGAAATTCCTCTTGTCTAAATTCATCATCTACATATTCATAAAGACGTTTATAATGCTCAAGTTCAGATTGCATATTAGCTAAATTCTCTTCTGCCTTCTGAAGTTTTAAATTTATGTTTTGCACTTCATTATCACAGGTTTTAGTATACGATTTTAAATCTTTGATATTATTATTTAATAATTTTTCCTTCTCTTTATATTTTTTTAACTCAGTATTCAATTCATCTATTTTTACATTAGCTTCATTAAGCAAAGCTGATGTACTTATCTTTTCTTCTTCTGTATCATTTTTATTTTGGGATATTTTTCCAGTAAGTGATATGGCATCTTTTAGGAGTTGCATATATTCTTTATTAACATCTTGTTCTACTAATTTAAAGTATAACTCAGGGAAGTTTGCAAAAAAGCAATCAAGTATTGTCTTTAGCAACGCCTCTCCATCAGAATATCCAGCATTTTTAAGCTTATTAATGTTGTCTTGAATTTGTTCTAACCATTCAGTTACAATAGATTCTATAAACATTATGATAAACGACTTATTTGCATTTTTTTTAAATGTAGCTAATGTGTCTTTATCCGATAATGTCTCCGGTCTAAAGCCTGATTTTATTTTACCAAATTCTTTTGGATTTTTCTGAAAGTAATTTCTTATTCTATCAAGTGGTATTTGCTCACAGATATATTTTAGTTCCTTTTCTGAAAGATTGCTAAGATTTTGCATAACTATATATCCTTCCTTATTCGTATTTTTCGTACATTGCTTTTTTAATCTCTAAATCAATCAATCGAAGTTGTTTCAATATTTCTAAATGAATTTTCCCAGATTTTATAGATTTCAATATCAATCCATAAATCCTTGTTTGACGTTTTCGTTTAAGCATTCTCATCAAAGGATTAATCCACCGTGGTATGGGAATCAGTAATCCCTTATTTGCAGATTTTGAAAGTTTATCATAGTAGTCATCATATTCATATGAACATATCTCCTTTTTAAGTAGATAATGCTCAAAAATTGCATTTTCCGTAACGCAAAGAAATTCCTTATAAACATCATGAGATGGAATCATTGTAACACGATTTCTAATGGGGATGTGTCGATAAATTCTGTTCTTCTCCCTTAGGTAAAAATCAAATTTTGCATTCGTTTCAACAAAAAACTCTTCACTAACTAATGCAGGATATATCTCTTTCCAAGGAAAGTTCAATCCTTTATTGTTCGTTATCCTTATTTCATGCTGATATATGCTACTAGGAATTTCTCTTGCAACAAATGTCACTTCTCTGCCTACATATTTTCTATCAACAGATATGGCTACCGGTTCTCTCCCAACTAGTACATTAATTATCTTGATACCTGCAGGTAATATTTCTATCTCTTTATTTTTTGCCCCAGTATTGGAATAAGTGTAAACCTTAGGATTTGAATTACCACTTGATACGACACAGCATAGTGTCGATTTCGTCTTTATCGGAATCATGACATCTCTTTGAATAACTGGTGGCCATATTGGAATTATTTCGGGTAAACATTCCAAAAGCCAAATCCCAAAAGTTTCTTTCAGGTAATTATTTATTATCGAGAAATATTTCGCATCATCTGTAGATACATTTATATTAAGCTTATATACTTTATATGAAATACTTCCTATTGTTAAATTCCCAACAAGTTCTTGTTTAATTGCCGAATATGAATGCAACTTACTTCTTACTACAGCATAATAATCTCTATGTGTGGAAATACTATCTCCACTGCGTATCTTTTTACCTCCCATTTCGTTATAGGAAAAGACAGCCCCGCCCCTACCGAATCCATCAGCATAGTCAGACCACTTCCGTGGAAGCCCCACTATATTTCCTTCTCCGTAAGCAAAAATTTCGAAATTTTCACTAGGTGGTGGGACAAAATCTACAGGAACTAAAGTCATTTCATCTTCAATAAAATTTGTCGAATTTACACCTACTGTTCTAAAGCAATTACCTCCAGAGATTTTTAATTTATACCCTAGCTTTGAAGCTCTCACCAACATCTCAGCACCCAAAGCAG
>CAJOQF010000135.1 GCA_905236295.1 uncultured Eubacterium sp.
CTTAATATCAGACATGAACCTTACGAAGTTATAATAATCGCTAATAATCACTCTTTCCATACCATCTTTGGCAGTGATCATAACGGCCACTTTATTTGTATCCCCAACCATAGGTTTGGCTGTAAGATAGACCGGTATAAAAACCGGATCATGAATGCCGAGGCCATATCCAGTGGCAGAAGAATAAGATACCCCGATGCATGCGCTATTGCTAATGCTCTTGATCTTCTTTCCATAATGCTAGGAAAATCATACTGACCACACCAGGGAGGCAACACTGTTTGATCCAATAAAAAAAGACATCAGGCATGTCTGTTTCAGTTAGAACTTTAGATATCTTTTCATCTCAAATCGATTATTTTAAGCCAGGCTGATGTGATATTTTTCACATAGGTCTGGTTCTTTATGCAGTTTTTAATGATGTTTTGTAGATCGATCACTTCCTTTCATTGAAGAATTGTGTATTTACAATGCCTCGCGGCATGTCGTTACCATTATATTTCAGTTGTTGTCACCATTATTTATAGGAGAGCCGAGCTTTCGGTCTCCCCACAACCTCACCCTGCATCTCCGACGCATTATTAAACGCCAGTAGCACCGAACTCCATACCAGCGTCTTACTCTATTGCCGGCGATTTACAACAAGCTCCTTATTCAGCGTTCCATCTCTTCCGACCTTTAGCACATAGGAAAATGGCAACCCAGAAGCGGTATGGAACGGATATTCCTGAAAAGCTACTACCGCATCCCATAAATCGTTTTCCGACATGCTTTCGCACAAAACTTCTATACACATGCTTCGTTCGCGATACATCCGTATTCTGTCTGCATTGACACTCGTATCCTTTGCAGAGTATATCCCTTTCCTGTATGGCAGATATGAATGCACGGTAGCACGACTTACAGAAAGCTTTTGCTGTATCTCCTGCACAGTCAAACCGGAATCATACAACTCATTCACCCGTC
The DNA here is from genome assembly GCA_905236295.1 of uncultured Eubacterium sp. GTDB lineage: Bacteria > Bacillota > Clostridia > Lachnospirales > Lachnospiraceae > Eubacterium_C. Next base: position 967 of record CAJOQF010000135.1, read on the forward strand.
TTGCCATCTCCGGCATATAAACGCCGCCTGTAACAAGCAATTTTACTACCTTTGAGATCGAGATTCCAAGTTCCTCCGAAATAGAGCTTAATGTTGATCTCCGCTTGTCAGGAGACTTCTTATTCCCCTCGCTGTATAGAACCTTGACCATATTTATCATCTCTCGTCGTATTTCTTCAGGATCATAATCAGGCTTTTTCTTATTCTTTCCCATATCCAAAGTTCCTTGTTACCCCATTTCAATACAGAAATCAACAGCAAAAAAAGAGAGTATGCTACCATATCTGCTTCTTTCCACACTTCAACTCATACAAAATGTTGAGCGGATGCCTTTCATAGTGCTGTACGCCAACTACATCAAGTTCAAATTCCCAATCAGCCTTGCGTTTATTGTATTCAGCCACCCAATCTTCAAGATCATCTATCGTAAGCGGTATAAGCTTCTCTTTGGGAAGCTTATATGCTATATTCAGGCTCTTCGCAAAGATATCCACACTCTCATCAATCCGCCATTCACGTCTGTAGGTTTCCCAGTCTGTCTCCTTGAGCATGGTTGTAAATAATATTTCTTCGTAAATCCACGGAGACAATGTGTAATCATATCCGCCATCGCCAATAGTCTGAGCAATATCCGGTACAGAGTTAAGCGTGTTCAAAAAGATAATAATCTCAGACTGATCCATCGCTTTTAATATCGCAGATGTAAGCATAGTATGGACATGTGATGTCGAAAAATTCCTTTTTTCGTAACTGTATGTTTTGCCGTCTTCCTGATAACAATACTCGTTATCAATCTCTTTTAGAAGCTCATCAGCGCTGCCCCAGAACAAAGAATCAATAAAGACTGTCAAACCAAAGCAAGCACTCAGCATTCCAGCCATCATATACGCTAACTCACTATCATTATGAGAATACGACAGAAATACATCGCGGTGAAATGTTGGAAAGTATTGCTCTGTCAGAGCGGTTCCATCTATGGTTCCGCATGAAATAACTTCTCGCAAAAGCTCCTTTATCTCAGTTCTATCTGATACCGCCTTATTTCTACCGACCTTGGCACATCTGTTAAAAAAATCTTCGTCTAAAATATCCTCATCAATTGTCAGTTCAAATGCTCTAAACATAATCCCGCAGCCTCATTCTGCAATTTTAAATAAATCCCTGTATTCATACAGCGGAATTTTATCCTTTTTGTCTCCACCGTCATAAATGACAATGTAGATCCGAGAACTGAAATGAATCCTGCTGGTATTCAAAGTGCACAACATACACCGCAGCAGCCCCGCCGAATCATCCTGTCCGTCATCAAACCTCGTGATACCCGACCCCAAGACCGGCAATACCAGCTTATTCCCTGCATATACCCGGTTAAGGTCTTTCCACATATCCATCAGTGTACTCTCGTACTGAGAAAGTTTGGTATGAGATTCATAGTCTTTATTAAGCTCTGTCAAAGCCACCATGACATAGTGACCGTCATTCCCTTCATAAGGTATAGCTGTTCCCAGCGGAAATGAATAAACGCCATTCTTTGCCTTAATACCTCTTCGGGCAGCCTCCCCTTTAACCGCTTCTTTTATTCTGTCCGCATCGCCATGCTTCAGCACAAGCTGTCCGTGAAGAGACGACTTTGATATCACAATATCATCTGCCTCTGTCGAGAAAGTCGTATCCACCACAATAACACGCCATCCGTCTTTTGTAAAGATGTTTCCATACTCAACCGTTACATCATTCTTGGAAATGCGTAACCCTATCGAATCCTTATATTTATTTCGTTTAACAAAGAAAACAATAGCCGTCATCAACGCAAAAGCAATGATAAGAATAAACAGCCTGATTATAACGGTTAAGGCATATTGTTTTACTCCCTCCAAAGGAAAGGCATCCTTCATCGAAAAGCCAAGTATGGTAAACACAGTAGCCGCTCCGGTCACAATCGCCAATGCCTGTATCAGACTGTCCTTAAGCATCTTCGACATAATTCATCCTACGACATTGTACCTACTTTCCAAATGCCTGTGCTATCCCCTCATAATCCCAATAATATTTTCCATCCGTCCCTTGCTTCCACATCTGGCGATGCGTCCCTTTCCATCTGACAGCCTCCGGGCAAAGATCCTTATCGACTTTCCAGCTGTTATAAAGTACAACGACTACCAGCCCACCTTCTACCGCTTTATCGCATTCAAATTTAATAAAGGAACGATAATCCACCGTATACCCTTTTGCGCAGGAATATGTATGGCTGTTATAACTGTTGCACAGCTGACAGCCACCTTTTGTCACCGAGTCCGTATGGTCACCCACGATAAGAACGAATTTGTAGGAATTATCCATGCGGTATTTCAGAGACTTCTTGATTGAACATGCCAGACTTGAATCGTAGGATTGCTGCAATTCGTGAGCATCCTTAAACTGTATATATCCATTATCCCGCATCCAATGTAAAGTATTCACCGCCTTTTCATCGTGGTCAAAATCTGCTGCAATATATGTGTAATCACCCATACCTTTCATCCTCCGTTCTCCTGTTGTGAAGCATTCCAATCCAGAATTGCATCATTTTTACTATATTTGGCTGTTCTCGTCCAAATTCTGTTCCTCTTGCAGATCCGCTATCAACTCATCCACATTTTCATACCCCGGAATCTCCAATATCCTATGCCACTTATTGTTCTTTGCAGGTTTCAGTTTTACTTCGATAGGATAATGCTTCCTCCGATAAAGCTCCTGAACCTCGTCATAATTAGCCATTACAACAGATTCCAGGATATTATCACATCTATACCGTTCAAATTCTACATTTGAAAATGAACAGCCTATATGCTCTTGGATCAAGAAGCCAAATTCTTCATCTCTCTTCTTTTTAACAAGCTCCGCAAGGCTATCCCTCGTAGGCTTAATCGAGAAACAGCCCTCCTCCCATTCGTATGTCGTCAGTTCACCCTGAAGGCTATTAGCTAAAAGATATATAAATTCACACTTTTCTCGATCATATTCCTCATTGAATTTGAATTTCATTAAAAGTTTCCCAATCTGCTGTACTATACAGTAAAGCCTACA
>CAJOQF010000136.1 GCA_905236295.1 uncultured Eubacterium sp.
AAACAGGTACGACTCTCCGATAGCAGGTTCATCCATTCCCCAGAAATCATCACCGCTTGAATCCGGTTTGGTGTTTCCGAAGAGATAAAGTTTACCGGCAACTGTCGTTGCAACAGACTCGTAAACATCCCCGGAATTTTTAAAATCATATCCTGAATCGCTGTACAGATCTGAGCTGATGTTATAATATACAGTATCTCCGAATCCATAAGTATTCATGCCTGTAATAGTCACTCCGCCCTCTATAACCGACATCATAGCCTTAGGAGCATAGTATTCTTTATCACCGATCTTTACCGTCTCAAAGTCATAAGTCATAAGCTTGGATGATTTTGCAACCCACTTAGAGCCGTTAAAGACAAAGGTCTTTCCGACATTTGCAAGATCATCAGTCTTTGATGTCGTATATCCGAGCGCATATATCATCCTATTTCCCACCTGCAGCGCTTTTCCTCCAAGTGAAGCGCCCGGAAGCGAAGGCGCGTTCTTCCACTTTTTCTTTGCGGGATCATATACAACCACCTTATTTGATACTGATTTTGTCTTGCTATTATATCCTCCGATCACATAAAGCTTGCCATTGTATGTACCAAGTGTGGTATAGGCACTGTATTCAGAAAGCGGTGAATTTTCAGCAATATCTGAAGGCATTTTTACCTTTGACCACGTACCTTTCTTAATATTATAACTTACAAGATAATTATCACTGTACATGACCTTTCCATATTCATTGCAGATCTGTAGCGAAGCATAAGTATAGAGCTTACCATCCATGTACACAAGCTGATTTGAATCAAATCCGACAGTTATATCATATGCAGCCCCGGCCTTTTCCGGATTCAACAAAGCAACCTCCGGAGGCAGGATACTCATACCGTTTACAAAGCCCTCATCACCGATATATCCACCGGTTGCATCGATATACTGGATCTCCATAGGCGTTAAGAAGTATGCATTTCTTCCATCGGATGCTGTGGCTAAAACATCGCTTAAATACCCCGAATACTCACCCTCATATGTATACTGCTTCTTTCCGGCTGCGAGATATTCGGATACTTCAGATGAATTATCACCATTCGATACAACAACTTTTACTTTCTTGTTTTTATAGTCTCTTGCATTAAACTGAGCATAAGTATCCGAGCTTTTTATATTTTTTACGTGCTCTCCGTTTACGGTAATCTTACAGTTTTTGAGGTTATAGCCACAGATTATCGCCTTGTTCCCGTCAAGCGTGATCGAATCGGCTATAGGGTGGGTCTTATACCCCTTATTGGTTATCTGCGAAAGATCGAGCATACCTCCGGTTTTAACACAATCTTTAAGATTATCATTCTTTGTCACCGAAGACAGAATAATATTGGTTCTATCTAAAGCCGAAGCATCTGAGTACTCATCAAGCGTGGCAAGGAGGCCTGCAGCACCGGTAACATAAGGAGTTGCCATTGATGTACCACCAAAAAACATAAGACTTCCATACTCAGGAGTCGTATCAACATCAAGATTTTCTTTTGACACTCCAAAATCATCAAGGTATATTGAGTACTCACCGTTTACAGCGCAGTTTACAAGAATCGAAAGGAATCCCATCCCTCCTTCCTTATATGAGAGTGTGCTTCGCTTTCCTACCACCGGATCTTCCAAACCGTTCAAGACCAGACTCATATAGCCTTCATCCAAAGAGTACAACATTGTATTTTCTTTAAGATCAGATAAACTCTTTATCTTGTCAGGATCCAGATCAGCTATGTAATAATATGAGGCTTCCTGATCATTATAATCCACATCAGGCACTTCAAAACCGAACGAATAAGAAATTTTTTCGTTGACAGATGATGCTCCGACATAGTAAGGGATAAAGAGATAATAGTCATCACCGGCTTTACCGTTAAACGATACTTTCAATGATCTATCAGGCCCGTTACCGGATTTATTGGACAAATAATACTCATCGTCCAGTGTAATCTTCATACTTGAGTCACTCACACAGGGAACTCCCTCATGTAACGTCATACCTGCCACCGAAACAGAATGGTTTCCTCCCTTCTGCGCAGACTGCATCGCACTTAAACTGTCATAGTTAAAAGAATTGTAGACAGATGTAAGATTCTTTATCTGCTCATCATCATAGATAGTCGGATTAAATGCATACGTAGTATTGCCGGGATTGTCGACATAAAGGTTATATGATGTCACCGTGGAAAGAATTCTTTCTCCGGGGGCGGCAATATCAACATTCTTTTTTCCGTAATTTGAAAACCAGCAAAGCTTTGCATCTTCATCTGCTGCAGCTACAGCTATGGCATAATCACTTCTAAAATTTGACATTGAACCGACTTCATCATTGTCAGCCATCTCATTTCCGGCAGCAAAGCATGAAACACAGCCCTTTTGTCCTACTATATCTACACAGGCATCCAGGATAGGATCATACACTCCTGTACCCCATGAATTATTGGCAGCGACTACATCAACTCCCAGATCCAGCGCAGCATCAATATAAGCATATGCAGCTATTCCTCCGTACTGGGTGCCCATTCCCTCATTATCAAGGAACTTTAAAGCCATAAACTCGGCATTATCACCATCAGCGTTTACCACCGAATTCACTATTCCGGTACAATGTGTTCCGTGCCCATAATCATCAATTGGATCATCTGAGGTGTACCACTCCCCATCATAAGCGAGGTTATATCCGTGCTCGCCGGCAAGTTTATTCGGATACGGGTTCGTCCACATATGGGGTTTAAGTTCAGTATTATTATAATCAATACCTGTATCTATTATCGCAATTACAGGCTTATCTGTAGTTCTCTTTTTGCTGTCTAAAGCGTCAAGATTGATATCTGTATTGTAAGAGACCTTTGAATCCGCAGTTCCGCCGTTTTGTCCCTGGTTGTCAAGTCCCCATAAAAGGTCTTTAGAACCTGACAACGTAGGTATCGACGCCGCTTTAACAGTATAGTTTGGCGTAACGGCAGCTACATTCGGATTGTCCTCCAGCGCATTTATAAGTTGTTTTGTTGAATACTTGTCTGATTTTATAAGCTTGATATCAAGTTCATCAGCAGAAGAGCTCTCCGAAACACCCACATTATCAAGAACATCCTCTGTACCATCAAGGTCAAAACTTAAATCCCCCTTGACCTCGGCCTTGCCGAGTCCCGGAATATTAACCTTGTCTCCCTCTCCTACGTTTGCTACAGATTTCGACGCAGAAGGTTTGTACATGACAATAACCTCGCCGTCTCTGTATTCTTTATTGCTGTTGTCCGAAACAGCGTTCTTTGACTGCCCTGTTGAGTTCGATTCTTTCACAGGCTTGGCATATACCGTCTGTGTCAGAGCAGGCACGCTCGTAAGAGCTGTGGCAGTGGCGGTGACAACGGATAACACACCGCTAAGCAATCTCTTTTTCATGTTTTTCTCCCTTCGTAAAGTATTTTTCTTTACAATTATATAACTGTATACAAGACAAGTAAATGACTTATATTCTTAACATTATTTAACAAAATTGCATCAAATCAGCATCAACAATACTAAGTTTTATCGTAAAAAAAAAGAAGCTCTATCCGTTTAATACGAATAGAACCTCTCAAGACGTTTGGAAGCAATTATATCGGGATCTTCATCCTCATATTTGTCAAGGAAATCAGAGATTGAAGAAGCCATATTGTAAGATATTTCTTTTAGATTAAGCTCGCACGCCGGAAAATCCTCTTTAATAACCTTTTCAACAATACCAAGTTTATGGAGGTCGGCAGCAGTCATTTTCATTACTTTTGCAGCCTCACTCGCAAGCGAAGCATCCTTCCATAAAATAGACGCAAATCCCTCCGGCGAAAGTATGGAGTAGGTGGCATTTTCCATCATCCAGACCTCATTAGCAACTCCGAGTGCAAGCGCTCCTCCGGATCCACCCTCTCCTATCACGATCGAGAGAACAGGCACTTTAAGGTTTGCCATCTCAAAAAGATTGTTTGCTATAGCCTGTCCCTGTCCGTGTTCTTCGCTTGTCTTTCCCGGAAAAGCTCCCGGTGTATCAATAAAGGTAATGATCGGTCGATTAAATTTCTCAGCCTGCTTCATCAGGCGAAGTGCTTTAACATAGCCTTCAGGCTGTGGCATTCCAAAATTGCGTTTAATGTTTTCTTTGGTATTTCTACCTTTTTGATGTGCAATTACAGTGACCGGCTTGCCGTAAAGGTATGCTAATCCTCCTACGATCGCCTTGTCGTCATAGGCTCTTCTGTCGCCTTTAAGCTCATAGAAGTCATCAAAGATATTGTCAATGTAATCAAGCGCTGTAGGTCTATCGTTGCTCCTCGATATAAGAACTCTGTCCCACTCATTCTTTGGTAAAGAAGCTTTAATCTGAGCCGGAGAAACAGATGACTTCCCGTTTATCTTAATATCTTTTTCGACCAGCTTCTGGTCTATTGATTTATGTTCATGAAGCGAGATCAGTTTTGCAATCGTCTCCTTCATATTCTGTCTTTTTATAATGCCGTCGATAAGTCCGTGATTTACCAGAAACTCAGCCCTTTGAAAACCTTCAGGAAGTTTCTCTCCAATGGTCTGTTCGATGACACGGGGTCCGGCAAATCCAACCAGTGCATCCGGCTCTGCAAGAATAATATCTCCGAGCATCGCAAAACTTGCGGTGACTCCGCCTGTAGTGGGATCGGTAAGGACGGAGAGATAAAAAAGCCCGGCATCGGAATGCTCTTTTAAGGCGGCTGATGTCTTTGCCATCTGCATAAGGGATACCATTCCCTCCTGCATTCTCGCCCCGCCGGAGCAGGCAAATATAACGATCGGAAGCTTCTCATTTGTCGCCTGCTTAATTGCTCTGGTGATCTTTTCACCAACAACATAGCCCATGCTTCCCATCATAAAGCGACCGTCACACGCACATATCGCGCAGGCTTTTCCGTTAATTGCGGCCTTACCGGTTATAACGGCATCATTTAATTTCAATTTGGTCTTTAGATTATCAAGCTTATCCAAATATCCCGGAAACTCAAGCGGATCCTTCTGCTTAACATCCTTATCCCACTCTGTAAATGTCCCCTGGTCGCATACCAGCTTTATTCTCGTCTTTGCGCGAAGCCGGAAATAATGGCCGCATTTGTAGCAGACATACTTATTTGTAATTACATCCTCTTTTATAAGCATCTGTCCGCAGTGCTCACACTTGATCCAGACTCCGTCAGGCAGATTATTCTCATTTTTTTTACTTGCAAGATAATCGGGCTTTTTAAACTTCAAAACTTAAAACTCCTCTAATTTGCATAATCCGGAAAATACTCTCCGATAAAATCAGTTGTTATATATACCTTTTTGAAAATATCGCTGTTTATTATCTCATAGGCGAAATCGGAATTGGTTGACACGCCTTCTATCACAAGCTCTCCCAAAGCACTCCTAAGCTTATCTATCGCCTTGTCTCTGGTCTTGTCGCAGACGATAAGCTTTGCGATCATCGAATCATAATACATCGGTATATCGTAGCCGGCATATGCTGCCGAATCAACTCTTACACCCATCCCTCCCGGAAAATGGAGCGCCGTGATCTTTCCGGGCGAAGGCATAAATCCTTTTTGTGGAATCTCCGCATTGATCCTGCACTCAATTGCATGTCCGGTAATCTTTATATCCTTCTGCTTTACGGAAAGTTCCTCTCCTGCAGAGATCTTTATCATCTCTTTTATAATATCAACACCTGTTACCATCTCGGTTACAGGATGTTCTACCTGCACTCTGGTATTCATTTCCATAAAATAAAAGCTGCCATCCTCATCGAGCAAAAACTCGATCGTACCTGCATTTTCATATTTCACAGCCTTGGCTGCCTTAGCTGCAGCATCCGACATCGCTTTTCTCAGTTTGTCGTTTATAGCTGTACACGGCGACTCCTCGATCAGCTTTTGATGGCGTCTCTGTATCGAACAGTCCCTCTCACCCAATGTGACTACATTTCCATGTTTGTCGGCAAGGATCTGAACCTCCACATGCTTTGGGTTTCTGATATATTTTTCAAGATACATTGTGCCGTCGCCGAAAGCCTTCATTGCCTCAGCCTTTGCGACATTAAACTGCTCCTTGAATTCCTTTGCGCTTTCAGCTATACGCATTCCTTTTCCGCCGCCGCCAAAAGCGGCTTTTATCATAACCGGAAAACCGATCTCAGCCGCCATCTTATAAGCCTCGTCAGCATCGTTTACCGGATCTTCTCCTCCGGGAGTCACGGGAACCTTGGCTTTTATCATGGTCTTTCTCGCCTGCGCCTTATCTCCCATCTTATTTATTATCTCCGCTGACGGTCCTATAAAATCGATATTACACTTGGCACAGAGATCCGCAAACTTCGCATTTTCCGATAAAAAACCAAAACCCGGATGTATAGCCTGTGCACCGGTCGCTATCGCAGCACTTAAGATGCGCTCCATATTCAGATAGCTTTTATCTGCAGGCGCCTCACCTATACAAACCGCCTCATCCGCTAGCTGAGTGTGAAGCGATGTCTTGTCTGCCTTTGAATATACTGCAACCGTCTCTATATTTAATTCCCTGCACGCCCTGATTATGCGAACAGCAATTTCGCCTCTGTTGGCAATAAGAATCTTTTCATACATGTCAATCAACCTATCGCAAATGTGAGTTCAGCAGCAACAGCAGTCTTTCCGTTTACGGTAGCCTTTGCTGCGCCTACACCTACAGGTCCCTTCCTCTTTATGATCTCCAGTTCAAGTTCCAACACATCTCCCGGAATAACTTTCTGACGAAACTTCGCCTTGTTGATCCCACCGAAGTATGCTGTCTTTCCCTTGAACTCATCACAGGAAAGTATCGCAACTGCGCCGACCTGCGCAAGTGCCTCTA
>CAJOQF010000137.1 GCA_905236295.1 uncultured Eubacterium sp.
AGGCGTATGACGCCACTCTGAAGGCAAAGGGACTTCTTGATTTTGATGATATGCAGCTCTACGTCAAGGATCTTTTTACAAAGAGAGAGGACATACTGAAAAAATGGTCGGATAGGTTTAAATATATAATGATCGATGAATTTCAGGATATCAACAATATCCAATACGAGATCATGAGTATGCTAGGAGGTTCAAATCCCAATATTTTTGCTGTCGGTGATGACGACCAGTCGATATATGCTTTCAGGGGCTCCAATCCGGGACTCTGTTTTAAGTTTGTGGAGGATTACAAGGGGACGGTCACAATTCCTCTAAACATAAATTATCGAAGCACTCCGGCTATAGTGTCTATATCTTCAAAACTTATTTCAAAGAATAAAAAACGTTTTAAAAAGGATCTCGTGGCTTCACATAAAGAGAACAGGCCGGTAAGCCTTAAGATCTATAAAAACGAGTATGATGAGGCGGATGCGATCATAAACGATATCATATTAAAACTGAGATCCGGCATCAGCCCGTCCGAGATAGCGATCCTTTTTCGAAATAACATTCAGAGTGCTCTGTATATAAAGAGACTCTCGTTAGCCGGAATCAAATTTGGATCTGACAGAAAAATAGATGCCGTTGTTCTTTCTACTATACACGGGAGCAAGGGGCTTGAATATGAGGTAGTGTATATTCCGCAGTTAAATGAAAATTATATGCCATACAAAAAAGCTAGACAGATTTCCGAGATTGAGGAGGAAAGAAGGTTAATGTATGTTGCAATGACCCGTGCAAAGCGTTATCTTTATCTTAGCAGTGCAAAAGTGATACACAAGAAAAAGACACCTGTTTCGCTGTTTTTGAAGGACAGCGGAATCATTAAACTCAGTGATCTTAAAGGGTTATAGTATGAACGATCAAAGAACATTTAAATACAGATTAAAGGGTTTTATCAAGAATTTCGGCAGATACGGTCTGGATAAGGAAGATTTTAATGATTGCGAAGACCAGATTTCAAATTGGGATGTCACGATATGCAAGGTTATGGATATAGTCCTTCTGATCGGATTTGTTGCGGGCTCAATATCAACCTTCTATTCCAAGAGTATAGAAAATCCCATGCTGCCTTATTTTAATATGATCCTTGCAGGTGTGTGTGTCTTACATCTTATCGTGGGTCAGGTTAAAAGAGAATTCTTTAGAAGACACATAAAAGTGTATCTTTATCTGACTGCTATAATGGCTCTGTGCTTTACTATCTTTTCAGCACGTCTGTCTCATACGGGCAATGCCATGCAGTTTGCCTATCTTTTGATGATATTCTCGCTTATAGTAATAGCAGATGCATACAGAGTCGCAATTCTGATCGTGGTCATGGATTTTATCTTTCTAATGGATTTTAGATATCTGGTTGATCCGATACAATTCGGAAATGCTATTGTGACCATCGTTATTTTCAGCTTTATAGCTTTGATGGCACACTGGGCACTTCAACACAGGCGTCTTCTTGATATGTTTGTCTATGTAAACTACGAGGTAGCACAGGAAGAACTTATTGCCACAAATGAGTCGCTGGTTGATGCGAACAACAAGGCGATAGCCGCCAGCAAATCGAAATCCGAATTCCTTGCAAATATGTCTCATGAGATCCGAACTCCGATCAATGCGGTACTTGGAATGAACGAGATGATAATCAGAGAGTGTACGGACACCAACATCAAGTTTTATGCAAAAAATGTTGAAAACTCCGGTAAGGTACTCCTTTCTATCATAAATGATATTCTGGACTTTTCAAAGATCGAATCGGGCAAAATGGAGATAGTGGAAGCGCAATACAAACTTTCGTCTATCTTAAACGATGTCTCCAACATGGCTGAATTTCGATGCAGACAAAAGGGGCTCTATTTTCAGATAGAAGTTGATGGCAATATACCGGATCATCTCTTTGGCGATGAGGTCAGGATCAGACAGATCTTTACTAATATTCTGACAAATGCTACAAAGTATACTGATGACGGAGGTGTCACCTTAAAACTTGATTATGAAGAAGAGGGGGAGAATATCCGACTTATCTTTTCAGTGTCTGATACCGGGATCGGAATCAAAGAAGAGGATATAAGTATAATCTATGATAAGTTTGAAAGGGTGGATCTGGTAAATAACAACACCGTGGAGGGAACAGGACTTGGACTTGCTATCACGCAAAGCCTTGTTAAACTTATGGATGGAAAAATAGAGCTTTCAAGCGTGTATGGGGAAGGTTCGATATTTACGGTGACTATACCGCAAAAGGTTATTTCCGATGAGATCCTTGGGGATTTTAAGGAAAAATTTGAACGTGCGTCAAAGGAAGCCGCCATATACAGGGCTACTTTTTCCGCGCCAGAGTGTCGTATTCTAGTTGTGGATGATACCGACACCAATCTTGTTGTGGTAAGACAGCTGCTTAAACAGACGATGATCGCCATTGATACGGCGCTGTCCGGTCAGGAAGCGTTGAATCTGACAAAAGAAAACAGGTATGATATTATCTTTATGGACCAGAGAATGCCAAATATGGACGGCACTGAGGCAATGAATGAGATCAAAAATCAGCAGGATGGAAAGAATAACGACTCGATCATCGTCTGCCTGACTGCGGATGCCGTGGTAGGTGCCAAGGATAAATACCTTGAGCAGGGATTTGATGATTATCTGACAAAACCTATAGTCAGCGACCATCTGGAGGATATGTTGAGAACATACCTTCCGAAAGATAAACTTTTGATCGTGTATGATGATGCCAAAGAGGCACTTGACGATAATGATGAAAAGGCGGATGATATCAGAGGAAGACTTGAAGATGTCTATATGATGACTCCTAATATTGAATTATCTGAAGCGCTAAAACACAGTATAGATGAAAAAATGCTTCTAAAGGTCATTCGTTCATTCTATGATGGAATAGATTCAAATTCTGATGCTATTGAGCAGGCTTTTAAAAACGAGGATTATAAACTTTATACGATAAAAGTTCATGCTCTCAAAAGTTCTGCCAGGTTCATAGGTCTTATTCATCTTACCTCAAATGCCAGATTTATGGAGGAGTGTGGAGATATTTCCCACAAGGATTTTGCTGTGGAGATGATAAAGGAACGCACACCGGCTCTGTTGGAGGAATACAGAAGCTTTAAGACAATTTTTGCTCCGCTTTTTGAATGCGACGTTGAAGAAGAGCTGCCGGTTGCGGATGATGCCAAGATTTCCGAGATGTATGAAGCCTTGGAATTGTTCTCATCGATGTATGATATAGACAGTCTTGATACGGTAGTTAATGAAATGCAGGGTTATAGCATGCCGGATTCTGAGAAAGAAAATTTTGAAAAAATACAAGCAGCAATAAGAAAAGCTGACTGGGATGCACTAAAAGAGATAATAATAACCCACAATAACAGCTGGAAATAATTTGAAATGAGGTAATTTTATTGCGTAAAGACATAGTTTTTGTAACAACGACAAAATCACTTATCGTAAATGCGCTTATTAAAGCGTTGGAATGGGGGAAGATAGATTCGGTCATAATTGAACCCAAAACGGTTGAACTTCTTGAGATCAAAGACATTCCGTCCACATGGCTGCTTTTTGTGGACAACGATTTAGACCGGTATTTTGAGTTTATAAACGAGATCAGTGATTACGCAAAAGAAAAGGGTATCACCATGTATGTCATCGGTACGAAGGATGATATCAATGCATTTAAATACAATGCAGACCAGGATGTTATAAGGGGATACTTTGAAAAACCGTTTAAGTCGGATACTATCGTTGACAAACTGAGTGAGGAGCTTGGTATTGTAAATGCCTCGACGGGGAGAAAGAAGATCCTTATTATTGATGATGACGAAGTATTTCTTCGCGCCATGCAAAATCTTCTTTCAGGACTTTACAGGGTAAGCATTGCCAATTCCGGAGCCACCGGTATGCAGATGGCTGCGTCGGAGAATGTTGATCTCGTATTGCTTGATTATGAGATGCCGGGGCTTGACGGTCCGCAGGTGCTTAATATGATGAGGGCCAATGTTGATATGAGGCATATTCCAGTTATGTTTCTCACTTCAAAGAATGACAAGGACAGCTTTTTCAAGATAATGACGATGCATCCCGAAGCCTACATTCTCAAGTCCTCGCCGAAGGAAGAGATTCTTGATATGTTAAAGGATTATTTTGACAAGACGAAGCGTTGAGTTTTATAAATGCCAAATCTACCGCTTAGCATATAGCTGATAGCGATTGCAATGGCAAAAAACGGCATGGGTTTAAATCCGAACAGTTCAAAGCAGATCAATAGCGATGTGATCGGAGAGTTCGTAACCGAACAGAAAACTGAACCTATGCCGATGGCTGCACAGAGAGTCGGATCAAAGCCAAGTAACACGCCAAAAGCGGAGCCGAAGGTAGCTCCGATAAATATACTTGGCACGATCTCGCCACCTTTAAATCCGCAGCCAATGGTGATTATCGTAAATAAAATCTTTAATGCAAATGCATAAATGACCACGTCTCCCTGAAGGGCGTTTTCTATCACATAGATTCCGAGCCCGTTATAATCCTGATTTCCCACAAGTAAAGTAAGACCTACGATCACACATCCGCCAACAAATATTCTTAAATATTGATTTTTAAATAGTTTTCTCGATACAGTTTCGGATTTTTGCAGTAGTATGCAAAATATAATACTTATAATTGCGCAAAGTCCGGCAAGTAAAACAGTTCCAAGCACGGAAGATATATTAAACGCAGGAGTGCTTAATATATCGTAATGGAGTGCCTTGACTCCGAAATAAGATGTTATCGATCTTGCGGTAAAAGCGGATATAACACAGGGAACCAGCGCAGGATAATGCATTATACCTACACTTACCACTTCAAGAGCAAATACTGCGCCTGCAAGCGGAGTGCCAAACAGTGCGGCAAATCCGGCACTCATACCGCACATTACCATGATCTGCTTGTCCCTGGAATCCATGTGAAACAGTCGCCCCATATCGTTACCAATGCTTGCTCCAATCTGTAGAGCAGCACCTTCTCTGCCGGCTGATCCACCAAAAAAATGAGTGATGATCGTTCCGATAAAAATAAGCGGAGCCATGTTTAAAGGAACATTATCTTTTGACTGAACTGCATATAAAACGAGATTTGTACCCTGGTCTTTTTTAACTTTAAACAGCATATAACAACCGATTATAAGCATTCCGCCAAAGGGCAGCAAAAAAATAAGCCATGGATGATACAGGCGGAGGGTGGTTGCGCTCTGTATTAACTTTGAAAAGGCGAGACCGACAAATCCGATTATTATACCTGCCATCAATCCGAGGATTATCCATTTAATCAAGGATTTGAAATGATTAAATCCGCCCTGTATATCTTCTTTTAATCTATCAACTTTGTTATCAGACATTTGTAAAGTACCCTTGAATCATATTGTCAATGCTTTAATTTTGCATCGAATTATAGTATGATTATATCAGTGTTTTATAACATAGACAACGAAAAAAGAGAGGACTTTGTTATGAGTGATACAAGACCATGTGTTGACTGGAAATTAATGGATGACTTTATGACGGCATGCTTTGTGAAGTGTGGTGTGCCCGAGGATGATGCGAGGCTTTGTTCCGATGTGCTTCTCGAGAGTGACAGAAGGGGTATTGAATCACACGGTTGCAACCGTTTTAAACCGATATATATAGACAGGATCAAATCGGGAATACTAAATCCCGTCACAAAAATAGATATCCTTAAGGATACACCGACCACGGTAGTACTTGATGCAAATGACGGAATGGGTATGGTTGCATCCAAGAAGGCAATGGATATGATTATAGAAAAGGCTAAAAAATACGGAATGGGTATGGCTGCCGTTACCAATTCATCTCACTATGGGATCGCGGGGTACTGGACATCTCTGGCGGAGAAGGAAGGCATGATAGGAATCAGCGGAACCAACGCCCGCCCGTCCATAGCGCCGACGTTTGGCGTCGAGAATATGATGGGTACCAACCCGTTTACATTCAGTATGCCAACGGATGAAGATTTCCCGTTTACGCTTGATTGTGCCACATCCATCACCCAGAACGGAAAGATAGAGTACTATGCAAGGATCGGCAAGGATGTTCCCGAGGGAATGGTCATAGGAAGAGACGGCAAACCTATGACAGATTCAAAACAGATATTAAAAGATATCAGAAGCAAAAATGCAGCTCTGGCACCTCTTGGAGGTATAGGAGAGGAACTTGGTGGATACAAAGGATACGGATATGCAGCTGTAGTTGAGATCCTCTCAAGCGCTTTGACCGGCGGTCTGTTTATGAAGGATCTCGAGGGGAAAAATGAAGACGGCTCGATCAGACCTTATCACCTGGGACATTTCTTTATCGTTATCAATCCCGAGTTCTTTATGGGACTTGAGACATTTAAAAAGACAGCCGGAGACATCTTGAGAGGACTTAGAAATTCGAAAAAAGCGCCTGGATCTGACAGGATCTACACAGCCGGCGAAAAGGAATGGGATGTATGGCAGGAGAGGAAGGACAAAGGCGTCCCGGTCACAGAGGCTGTACAAAAAGAGATTATCGGTCTCAGGGACGAATACGGACTCAATGAGTTTAAATTCCCGTTTGAATAGAAGAGGAGAGTTTATGTCAGACTACAGAAAACTAATAGTTGAATATATGGATAGGCTTTATCGTATGGGGCTTACCACTACCTCCGGAGGCAATCTTTCTGTTATGGATGAGGAGGGCAATATCTGGATCACACCCTCAGGTACCGACAAGGGTGAGATGACACCGGATGATATCGTGTGCGTAAAAAAGGACAAAACCGTAATTGGAGAACTGAAGCCTTCGAGTGAGCTTCCGCTTCACAGTCTGATCTACGCCGCCAATCCGGATAAGAGAGCTATATGTCACGCACATTCGCCGGCACTAATCGCGTATTCTGTCATCAGAGAGATTCCTAATAAGGATCTGTTTGTCGGAAGTTTTGTCTCTGACAAGAAGATCACTATCGCTGAATACGCTATGTTTGGAACAACCAGGCTTGGTGAGATAATCTCAACACATTTTAAAACGGGTTCAGATATAGTCATCATGGAAAATCATGGTATGGTTTCGGCTGCGCCGACGCTTAAAGAAGCTTTTGAACAGTTCGAGGCTTTGGAGTTTCTTGCCAAAATTCAGATGAATGTAAACAGGCTTTAGTTGGGTGGTATATATGAAAGATAAGTTAAAACAATTCTATGACAGGGCATACAGACAGGGGCTCGTGTGTTCTTTGGACAATTCATTTTCGGTGAGAGAGGGCAAAGATATTTTTTGTCTTAGCGACTCGTATAGAGAGTTTCATGAAGCGATATATAAATATCACGACAATATAAACGCTGTATTTGTAGCGCATCCCGTAAATGCAATGTCATTTGTGATAAAGAAACAAAAGATAAATACCAGACTTATACCGGAGAGCTATATGGTTCTCCAGGATATCGCCTATTTTACGAGAGAGGAGATCGATAAGGGCTGGGATCATATTGCAGGAACTATCTCAGATGATGAGACTGCGATCATTCTTGAAAATGAGGCAGTTGTAACGATCGGGCCTACCCTGCTAAAAACTTTTGATCGCCTTGAGGTGTTGGAGTTTTCAGCCAAGGCCATCATAAATACCGGCTCGATAGGCAGGAGAGTTGAGATATCCGACAAGGATATAGACGAACTTAAGATTACATTGAATATCAGATAAAATTAAGGCGTCCGTTTGGACGCCTTTTTCTTGTAATGTGAAATCGCAATTTCCTGTTGCGAAAATCTCTGTTTCTAAAGATGAAATCTCCTGGTCAGTTCCGCTGTGGCTTTCTGTCCGCCGATGATGATGGTTCCGAGATACAGGATAGCTGAAACTCCCAGCGCTACGACAGCAAGTATGAAGAAATCAGCCAGTTTTAAGAATATGCCGATTATAGGGATCGCGCTGAGGCAAAGAACCAGTATCTCTACCCATATATAGCTTTGGAAGTTGTGTCTGTTTACCATCATAAGCACAAAGATTACCATATCCATAAAGAGGATGGCAATAGGTATTACGAATGAGAATGACCATCCTGCAAAGCCGAAGAGGTAATCCACCAGCAACAGTAATATTACGCCGGCGATTGAATGGAACAAAAACCTCATTCGAAGGTCAATATGCTTATTGAGTGACATTTTGATAGTGAGAAAAACGTAGAGCAAGGCTGCTCCGGTTATCAGACACCAGAGTAAGTCTCGTGAAGTGGTGAGGTTTATTATAACCAGGGTTGCCTCTACTATCAGCGCTATAAAACCAAAGATATTTAAACCGATATTGTCTTTTTTATGCTTTTCTTTAATGTTTGGGTAGGTTTTTGTCAGTGTCTCTCCGGGGATGGGTTCAAGTATCTGCCTGCACAGAGGACAGATGCTTGTATCATCTGTAAAACTGACATTGCATTTTAAACATTTACTCATAATAAACTCCGTTTGTCTCTATTTCTACGTTGATTCCGTCCTCAGCGAGTTTCCTGAAGACAGCCTTTTGAATATAAGTGTCTTTAAGTACCGTGCTGATGGTGAATGTGAGTGTGTCCTTGTATGAACATATTGATCCCTTTATATCCTGACAGTAGGATCTTGAAAGGAAGGTGTAAAAGTTTTTGATGTATGGCTCATACTCGGGTTTTACCTTGAAGGAACCGAGGTTTGTAATTGTCGATGTGCTGGTGGTGGTAGTACGTTTATAATACCATTTTATTCCGGCTGATTTTAAGAAGAGCGGTATAGTTCTAAGGATAGTGATCTGCTCATTTCCGACAGTGAATGAGAAGAGGCGTTCAAGGTTATCCTTATTTATCTGCTCCCTTAAGGTTGACTTGATCTGGGACAGCACATCCTCGAAGGTGTGCTCCAAATGCTCAGGTTTAAATGTTCCCCTTACCATAACAAAGAAATTCTTTGTGGTGGTGGAGTTGTAATAGGGGCGAAGATCGACCGGAACGGCAATCGTTATCGGTTTTGAAGGAACGGAAGTAATGCATTCCTTATAAATACCGTAAGCATACACGGATACAAGGTATTCGTTCAAGGTGGCTTCATAGCTCTTTGCAACCTTTTTGACCTCGTTGATATTCATATATGCATGCATAAGCCCCATCTGATGGTTTTTTAGATGCTCACCCTCGATGATATAGGCGTTCGGTGTGTTGTAACCGTGCATGGTGTAATTGCGATAATTCTTTGTATAAGAATCCTCTGTGTTAAGAGAGGTCTCGCTAGAGAGACCGGTACCGTATTCATTTAGCTTTGGATGTTTGATCCTAAGATAATGATAGATGAGCTCTCTGAAAAAGTAGATAGATCCGGCTCCGTCTGCCAGTACGTGGAAGACCTCCAGATTTACACGATTCTTATAATGGGAAACTCTAAACATATAGTCCTTGTTAGAGTTTGGTGCAAAATATCTGCAGGGTACATCCTCCTCTTCATGAATCTGTGGGAATTTCTTGGTGTTTTCTTCAAAATAAAACCAGAAGAATCCCTTCTTTAAAGTGGAGTGGAATATTTTAAACCAGGGAAGTACCTGCTCTAAGGCGAGCTGAAGACTGGTAGGATCCACATCTTCGTAGAGCGTGATCGACATGCGGTAAACGTTTGTCATATGTTCCTGCGCTACGATCGGAAACAGGTGAGCTGTATTGTCGAGAGTGTCCCAATCCTGAACCTCCGAAGATGAGTAGTTCACGGTCTCTGCAAGCTTAGCCTGCTTTTTTTCGATCTTTTTTGCAACCTTTTGCTGTTTCCTGGCAAGTTTTTCCTGGTTTTTCTTTATTCTTTCGGTTTCGATATCAATTTGTTGTTCAATTTTTATTTCGTTTTTATCAGTATTTTTCATAAAGAAAATTATAAACTACATTTGAAATCATTACAACTTAAATCTTTGTTGACATTATTCAAATATATGTTAATATATGTTTTGTTGTGTTAATACGCTAATACAGTAAGAAAAGAGGAATCAACATGAAAAGTAAAGTTATTTGTTTATTACTCGGTGCTGTAATGGCTGCCGGTGTTCTTGCCGGTTGCGGAAACAAAGCAGCATCAACAGAAAACACTTCAAATACATCATCAGACAAAACCGAGGATGCGCAGGTATCTGATAACGCTGCAGCTTCGGGAGATGACGGTAAATTCATCGTAGGATTTGATGCTGAGTATCCTCCATATGGATATATGGATGAGAACGGTGAGTACACAGGTTTTGACCTTGAACTTGCTCAGGCTGTATGTGATATGGAAGGCTGGGAGTTTGTAGCACAGCCGATCGCATGGGAAGCAAAGGATCAGGAGCTTGATTCAGGTGCTATTGACTGTATCTGGAACGGATTTACCATAAACGGCAGAGAGGATGAATATGAGTTCTCTGATGCTTATGTAAACAATGAGCAGGTAATCGTTGTTTCATCTACTTCTGGCATCAAGGCATTGACCGACCTTGCCGGCAAGACAGTTGGTGTTCAGCAGGCTTCAGCGGCTCTTGATGTGTTGACTGACGAGGAGCAGCAGAAGTCTTTAGGTGATACATTCGGAACAATGCAGCAGTTTACAGATTACAATGTAGCTTTCACAGAGCTTCAGAGCGGATCTCTCGATGCTCTTGCTATAGATGTCGGAGTTGCAGAGTACCAGATTTCCAGCAGAGGAGCAGATGATTTCATCATCCTCTCTGAGCCGCTCAACTCAGAGCAGTATGGCGTTGGCTTCAAGCTTGGAAACACAGCTCTTCGCGACACCGTAAATGCCGACCTTCACAAACTCGCTGCAGACGGCACTATCAAAACTCTTGCTGAGAAGTACGAGATAGCGGATATGATATGCATAGAATAAGGGGAAATCATAATAACTGGTTATGCTTGCATAAACAAGTTATTATGATTGACCCGCCACACACACGAGCAAGTAGCGCGATAGCGCGGATTGCGAGTGTGTGTAGGATTGCGGGAGTGCGAAGCACGGAGCAATCCGTATTCTATAATTCTTTTTAAATATATTGATTTCACGGGGCTGTCTCACAGCCCCATATTTACTTATAGGATTAATTGGGAGACAGTAATGGATTTTTCAGTAATGCTCGGGCAGCTTTCTGCCGGATTTATTAAGACAATCGGAATATTTGGATGGACGCTTGTGCTCTCGCTTCCGCTCGGACTTGTAGTCTGCGCCGGACGCCGTTCAAAAAATGTGGTTCTAAGCTCTATAACCAAATTCTACATTGCAATCATGCGCGGTACTCCTCTTATGCTCCAGCTTTTGGTCTGGTATTTCGGACCGTACTACCTTTTTGGCTGGAGACTTGCGCCACAGTACAGATTTATAGCGATAGTTATTGGATTTGCACTTAATTACGCTGCTTATTTTGCTGAGATTTATCGTGCAGGTATCGACGCCATGCCGGTAGGACAGCTCGAGGCAGCAAAAATTCTCGGTTATTCCAACAATCAGCGTTTCATGAAGATTGTGCTTCCGCAGGTAATAAAAAATGTGTTGCCGGCTATCACAAACGAAGTTATAACACTTGTTAAGGATACGTCTCTGGCTTATGCGCTTGCATACAGCGAGCTTTTTGCCATTACAAAACAGATTGCCGCGGCACAGACGACATTCCTTCCGTTTATCATTGCTGCTGTTTTCTATTTTGTATTCAATTATATCGTTGCGTTTATAATGGAGAAGATAGAAAAGAAATTCGATTACTATAAGTGATGAGGTAAAAATATGTATCTGCTTGAGATGAATAATATTAGAAAAAGCTACAGAAAAGATCATGAGATCATAAAGGGAATCAGCATCAAGGTAAAAGAGGGTGAGATATTGTCTATAATCGGTCCATCCGGCTCGGGTAAATCCACCATGCTTCGCTGTGCGACGATGCTTGAAAAGATCAACAGTGGTGAGATCCTCTACATGGGAGAGAAGGCTGTCTATGTTAATGATGAGGGCAAACTTATCATGCCAACCGGTGATGAAGCGCGTAAGTTTCACTCATATTTTGGACTTGTTTTCCAGAATTTCAACCTATTCCCTCATTTTTCGGTCATAAAAAATATTACCGATGCGCCGCTTTCTGTTCAAAAGAGGGATAAAAAAGAGGTTTTTGAACAAGCGAGAAGACTTTTGGATAAGATGGGTCTGAGCGATAAGGCGGACGCCTATCCCTGTCAGCTCTCCGGTGGACAGCAGCAGAGAGTTGCGATCGCGAGAGCTCTCTGCCTCAATCCCAAGGTGCTGTTCTTTGATGAGCCCACATCAGCCCTTGACCCGGAGCTTACAGGCGAGGTATTAAAGGTTATCCGCGACCTTGCCAACGATCATATGACCATGGTGATTGTAACCCATGAGATGTCATTTGCCAGAGATATATCAGATGTGGTAGTATTTATGGATAAGGGAAATATTATCGTGCAGGGAACCCCTGATGAAGTGTTCAATTCGGACAATGAGAGAATGAAAGGGTTCTTAGGCAAACTGGGTGATCGTTAATTCGGAGGCTTAGATGTTTAATTTCAGTTTCGACTTGATTGAAAAAGGTCTAAACAATTTTTCGTTTGATAATTTGTTGGAAAATGCAGGCAAGGGATTAGAAGCGAGCATAAACTATATTTCAGAGAAAGTCGGGACTGATTTTTTTGCTTTTTCACCTGACAGGTTTATCTTTAATCTACCCCAATGGAATTGGGATCTGTATTTCACACAGGATATAGTCTTTTTTATCCTAACGATAATTTCACTTATTCTCGGTGTATTTATATGTATCTGGGGCTATAAGTTTTTGTTCAACACAATTATGCTTATCGGCGGTCTTTTGGCTGGAATTTTTGGGATGTTTATAATGCCCGGACATATCAAAAATCCGGCGTTGATGCTGTTTATGTTTGTCGCATTTGTATTCGTCGGTATAGGTATCGTATATTTCTTTGCCATGGGTATAAATGCGCTGATCAGAAAAAATGGTGGCAGTAAGGTGGCCGCAAAGACTGCCGCAAAGATCATGGCGCCGATAGTCGGAGCGGGAGTTATAGCTGTTACGCTGTATATGAACGTATATATGAGTATCGGTTGGGATATAGTCTTGGCGCTAATCCCTATGATCATAGGTCTGATATACAGACATAACAAAAAGGATATGGATATAGAATTTCATACCTATGATGAAATATACACGGAACCTGAAGAAGATAGTGATGAACCGGCGGTTTAATCGGTTTTTTATAATTATGGGTGATATTTATGCTTGATGTCAGCAGAAAAGAGCTTAAATACATTGTTGGTGTAAAAGAAATGTATTATCTGCGGGAACGGCTCGATAAGATCATGTCGCAGGATAAAAATAACGGTGATATTGGATATCGTGTCCGCTCCCTGTACTTTGATACATTTTGGGACAATGATTATTATGATAAACTCGATGGAGTCGACAACAGACAAAAAGTCCGGATGCGCATATACAATGACAGCGATTCGGTCATAAAGCTTGAATTGAAAGCAAAAGAGGGAGATTTTCAGCGTAAACGCTCACTGACATTAAATCGCAATGAGGCGGACAGACTGATCGAGGGCGATTATTTCTTTATGCTTGAGAGACCTGAGCCTTTCGCACACGGGCTTTTTACTTTTATGACGACGCGCGGTTACAGGCCTAAATGCATAGTTGAGTACGACCGGTTTGCGTTTATTCATGATATCAATGAGACGAGGATAACCTTTGATTCCAGACTCAGAGCTTTGGAATCACCGACGGACTTTTTTAACCCGGATGCGTTTCTCTATCCGGTTCTGGATCCGGCGCAGACGACAATGGAGGTAAAATACAACGGATTTTTGTTTTCACATATTAAAAAGATCATAAATCTTGCTGACAGACCAAGGGTTTCAAACAGTAAATACATTTGGTCGCGAAATTTCTTGAGATAAGGCATACGAAGGGAGAATAAGATGAGAGAATACCTTTATGAACAGTTGTTGCAGACGACGGGCAGTCTGAGCATTGAAAATGTAGTTATCAACTTTTTGGCAGCGTGCGTAATAAGCATACTTATTTTTGTGTCCTACAGGGTTTCGCATTCCGGCGCGGTCTATAGCAGGAAGTTCAATGTTTCGCTTGTAATGCTAACTCTTGTAACCACACTGGTTATGAATGTTATCGGCAACAATATTGCTCTTTCGCTTGGTATGGTCGGTGCTCTTTCAATCGTAAGATTTCGTACCGCTATCAAGGATCCGAGAGACACAGCATATATCTTCTGGGCAATAGCTGTCGGCATCTGCTGCGGAGTATCAGACTATCTTATAGCCGGAATAGGTACATTTATCATATTCCTGTTTCTGGTGTTCTTCGGAGTGGTTCGTGACAACGAGAGAATTATGCTTGTGCTTAAAATTGATGCCGACAGGATCGAGTCGATTGACAATGATATTATTTCCTTCTTTGGCGGAAAATGTTCACTGAAGGTTCAAAATGTTTCCCCGAGGGGAGATGCTGAGATCATATATGAGACCTCTGAGAAGGTATTTAAGGCCAGACAGAGGGTGAACGGCATGTTTGTGGCTGCGTTTTCCGAAAAAGATGGAGTAAAGAGCGTAAGTGTTGTAAGACAGGACGAGGAGATTAACCAGTAGTAAGGACTATTAGATATTTATGGCAGTTAATTTCAGATTCGGAAAAGAAAAAATAATACTGGTCATAATCGGCGGGATAATTCTGGTCATTATGGGGATGCTGTGTTTTTTCAGGGAAGATATGGTGTTTAAGGACAGCCCCCGGGGTACATATTCCACTTTACCTGCGGATACAAGCACAGAGGATCCTTTGGCTTATCTCAATGAAGATTTTACTGTACGGGACGGTTTCACATCTAATCTGCCTCTGGTCATAGTCTCACTTGATTCAGAGCTTCCGGATTACAAGGGTAAAAATGCTGCTCAGGCTCTTGAACTCGATATCGAACCGTACACCACCGGTGATATCAGAATTATCGACAATGAGAGCGGACTTAACTCGCCCTATGACAAATCCTCTTACGAAAGCTATATAAAGATAAAACAAAGAGGGCATTCTTCATATTATTACAACAAAAAACAATACAAGATAAAGACTCTAAATGCAGACGGCTCAGACAACGATACAAGCATTCTCGGTATGGGAGCGGGTTCCGAGTGGGTTATCAACGGATCAATGGCGGACAAGAGCATGATGAGAAATTATATTTCATACAGACTGGCATCCGAGATGGGAGGAAACAATTTCGGCTTTGATTCCCGTTACTGTGAGTTATTATTTGAGGACGAGGGAAGGCTTACTTACCAGGGAGTGTTTCTCCTCATGGAGACCATAGACCGCGGTGAGGACAGGGTAAATATAGACGAGTATGATCCTGACAACACATACTCAAGCTATATCGTAAGACGCGACCGGTATTCCAAGTACGATATCATGCTCAACACCTATGGGCGTGAGAACGGATTTGTTGAAGGCCGGGACGGGCAGGAAAAGGATGGATGGATCGGTTTAAAATATCCGTCGGCTTCAAAGGTCACTGATGAGACCATAAAATATATCGAAAATGATTTTTCCAATATTGAAAAAGTAATCTATTCCGAAGACGAGAAGGTATTTCGAAATTACAAAAATTATATAGATGTGGATTCTTTTGTCGATTATTTCCTGTTAAATGAATTTATGGGAAACTACGACGCCGGTACCCACTCGACTTTTATGTACAAAAACTCCGGAGATGTCCTGTCAATCGGCCCCGTGTGGGACTTCGACCAGGCGCTCGACAACAACAAAACACAGGAGAGCGAGACAGATACTCTGGCTTTTCAGACCGAACCCTTATTTAAGGAGCTTTGTCAGGATAAGCAGTTTGTCAGGAAGTTAAGGAGCAGATATACCAAGCTCAGGAGAAATATTCTATCAGAGGAGAATGTGTACGATCTGATCGACGAGGCTGCTGCCTACCTGAAGTCTGCTCAAAAGAGAGAGTGGTATAGATGGGCGGATGAATATACGGTTGAGACTGAGAGTCATTATAACCTGTATATTCTTTCGCCATATGTTTCGGACGGATTCAGGCTCAACCGTTTAAATGATGATTACGGACAGGAGCTTGTGGTTATAAAGTATTACCTCCATAAGCATGGCGCAGCCATCGCAAAGGAGCTTGAGGGAGTTTATAACAAGGCGGAGATCGACACGGCTTCATCCGGTGTGAGACCGTTGCTGTTTTTGATGGTCATTGCTCTGTTTTTGGTTCCATCTTACTTAATAATGCGGAGAGATTAACTGATGCTTTTTTCAAGTATTCCATTTATACTGTACTTTTTACCGATTGTATTTTTAGGTTACTACATACTGTTTTTTTCAAGAACCTTGCAGAATATCTGGCTTCTTCTGGCAAGTTTGTTTTTCTATGCCTGGGGTGAGCCGGTATATGTCTTTATTATGATCGGTTCCATACTGTTTAACAGTATAATTGCGCTCTTTATTGACAAAAGTAATAGCAGTGCAAAGAAAGCATTGCTTGTCATAGCGATAATAGCCAATATTTCAGTTCTGTTCGTGTTTAAATATGCCGGATTTATTTTCGGACTTATGGGCACATGGGGAGAAGGAATAGCTTCAAATCTTGATTTTGCACTGCCTGTCGGTATTTCATTCTACACCTTCCAGGCTCTCTCGTATGTCATCGACGTATACAGGGGAACCACTAAGGCTGAAAATCCGTTCTATGTGGGACTCTATATAGCGTTTTTTCCACAGCTTATTGCCGGA
This sequence comes from uncultured Eubacterium sp., assembly GCA_905236295.1. Taxonomy (GTDB): domain Bacteria; phylum Bacillota; class Clostridia; order Lachnospirales; family Lachnospiraceae; genus Eubacterium_C. The sequence goes on from CAJOQF010000137.1 coordinate 16,861, forward strand.
CCTATCGTTCAGTACAATTCTATCGCGGATCAGATAAGAAACAGAAAGAGTAATTTTAACATGGTTTCGATGGGGATCAGCAGGTTCTGTGTCGGACTGGGTAAGAAGATTCTTCTGTCAAACTCATTTGCCGCAATCGCAGACCATGTTTTTGAGATGTCGGCAATAGGAGTGGATACGGTCACCGTGCCTGCGGCTCTGGCATGGCTTGGTAGCATAGCCTATACATTGCAGATATTTTTTGACTTCTCGGCTTACTCTGATATGGCTATCGGTCTCGGTCTGTGTTTCGGTTTCAGGTTGCCCGAAAACTTTAATTATCCCTACATTGCGGATTCGGTTACGGATTTCTGGAAACGCTGGCATATTTCACTTACCGACTGGTTCAGGTACTATGTTTACTTCCCGCTTGGCGGAAATCGTGTCACAAACAAGGACTTTATGGTTCGAAATATGTTTATAGTCTGGCTCCTTACAGGCATCTGGCACGGTGCCAACTGGACATTTATAATCTGGGGATTGTTCTACTTCGTGCTTCAGCTCTTTGAGCGTTTTGTTGATTTTGATTCTGTTGTAACCAACAAGTTTATTAGACATATCTATACTCTTTTTGTGGTAAATATCCTGTGGGTACTTTTCAGGGCAGATGACCTGTATCAGGCAGGAAGATTTATCATGAATATGTTTGGCATAAACAACAACGGTTTCTTCAGTAATCTGGCGCTTATCTTTGTGAAGGAAAATATCGTATTTTTCATTGCCGGTATTATTTTTTGCATACCGGTCATACCAAAGCTTAACAAATGGTTTTACAATCATCAGAAAACCGGGGCGCATACAGCCTATACTATTGTGTATCCTATAGCTATGATAGCTATGGTTCTGGTTTGCATCTGCTACCTCACAAGCGGTTCATATAATCCGTTTATTTACTTTAACTTCTAGGAGAAACTGAGTATGAAGTATCTTACTAAGAAAAAAATATTCTTTATAGTGTTTGTTATAGTTGTGTTCGGTTTTGCCGCATATAACATATATCAGAATAGGGATGCTCTGCTTAAAACAGTGGAAAAAGAGGCTTCGAAAGGCAGTTATTTTGATATAGATATCGACAATATCGATTCAGCTCTGACCGAGAATATGGAATACAGACTGGAGTTTATCGAGTCCTTTGGTATGATGCAAAAACTTATGGGAAAGGATGAGTTCAACAACTTTGAGTTTGTTAAGGATCACAACGGTTTCTTAAACTATGGGGCATTCTATCGTGAGGACGATCCGGATATATTCGAGTATGCACAAAGGGTAAAGAGACTGCAAAACTATGTCGAGCCCTATGGCACAAAGGTTTTGTTTGTCATCACACCCAGCAAGTATGACAGAAACAACAGCGATTACAGTGATGATATGCCGGTCAATGACCCATATAATAAGATAAATGAACTTAAATTTTATCTGAGGAGACTTGGCGTTGAGACGCTTGATCTTGGGGACAGCCTGCCGGGAGATCGCATCACATACGAAGATGCATTCTTTAAGACTGATCACCACTGGACTCCTATGGCAGCGTTTGAAGCGGCTGATATATTGACCGATGAGTTAAACGAAAGGTTTGAGGCAAATCTTGATCCGTTTGATTATTATGGCAATATCGACAATTATGAGGTCAAAGAGTATTCGAATATAATGCTTGGTTCCATGGGCAGGAACACAGGAGTAAACTATTCCGGGATGGACGACTTTACGGCTGTGATCCCGACCTTTGACGGAAACTTCACCCGAAGATACTATGAGGAGGACGGAAGCCGCACAAAACTTGAAGGGACTATACACGAGACGCTTCTAAACTATGATCTTCTAAAAAAAGATTTAAATATCTATGAGGAAGATCCCTACGCGTTTTATCTCGATGAATTAAAGACCTTTGAAAAGATTGATAACAATGAATTGACCGACGGTGACAGTGTTTTGTTCTTGCGCGACTCGTATTTCTCGCCTGTGATGACTTTTATGGCACCTTTATTTAAGGAGATGGATGCCATGTATCTTCTTGAGGAATCTGACGAATTTGATATAGAAGACTTCATAAAAGGCGAGTATGAAGAAGATGATGACTATGACTATATTATAATTGAGATGTATCCTGGCAACATCGATGATGACGCATTCAATTTCTTTGAGGATTAGTATGAAGGGTAAGATCTGGTTTGTAATAAACACATTTTTTTCAATTGTATATCTCGTTTGGAGACTGTTTTTCACTCTGCCGTTTGAATACGGTTTTATCTCAGTGTTCATAGGTATAGCTCTATTTGTCGTTGAAGCATTGGGAATGGTTGAGGCTCTGATCCACTACATGAATATGTATGATGTCAGAGGTTATAAAAAGCCCAGGGTTGACAAGTCGCTGTTTCCCGATGTGGATATTTTTATAGCCACGTACAACGAGGAGCCGGAGCTTCTCTATAAGACCATAAACGGCTGCAAACATATGGAATATCCCGATAAGAGCAAGGTTCATATCTATCTCTGCGATGACAACAGGAGACCGCAGATGAGAGAACTTGCCGAGAGGATGGGTATCAACTATTTCGACAGACCCGATAACGAAGGCGCAAAGGCGGGAAACTTTAACCATGCGCTTGCAAGGACATCTTCGCCTTATATAGTAACATTCGACGCCGATATGATCCCTCAAAGACGTTTCCTTATGGAGACGATTCCGTTTTTTGTGGATGCGGAATTAAAAAATGAGGGAAAAAAAGAAGAGGAAAAGATAAAACTTGGCTATGTCCAGTCGCCTCAGGCATTCTATAATCCTGATATGTTCCAGTTCGGACTGTTTTCGGAGAACAGGATACCGAATGAGCAGGATTATTTTTACAAGGATATCGAGGTGGCCAGGACCAAGACCAACAGTGTAATTTACGGTGGTTCAAACACAGTTATTGCCCGCGAAGCACTTGAGGCTGTAGGTGGATTTTACACTGAGGCGATCACAGAGGATTTTGCCACAGGTATCCTTATACAGAGAAAGGGCTTCGTCACTCTGGGGATCAACGAGACGATCGCATCGGGTATGTCACCCACCGATCTGCCCAATCTTATTCAGCAGCGTATCAGATGGGGAAGAGGAGTTATTTCCACAGGAAGACAGATGCATATTTTCACATGCAAGGAGCTTTCGTTTGCTCAAAAGCTTAACTACTGGGCTTCAATCTGGTACTGGTACGCTCCGGTCAAGAGATTTATCTATATAATATCTCCGATCATGTTTGCGGTATTTGGATTTACGATATTTAAGTGTACCTTGCTGGAAGCGTTGCTTTTCTGGTTGCCAATGTTTGTGACAAGCAATATAAGCCTTCGTATGCTCTCCGGAAATATCAGAACGACCAAGTGGACCGGAGTTTATGAAACCATAATGTTTCCGTACATGTTTTTGCCGATAATTCTTGAGACTTTCGGCCTTTCTCTGAGAAAGTTTAAAGTTACACAAAAGGCGGATAACAGTGGTAAGAAAAAGAACAATATCGTATATATGGTGCCGTTTATGATTATGATAGTACTTACCATCATTGGTGTGATCAGGTGTATTCTCATTATGTTTGACTCGAATTCCATTTCGCCTGTCATCGTATTGTTTTGGCTCCTTCTCAATGGTTTTTATATTCAGATGTCCATTCTTTTTGTCGACGGACGCATCCCGTACCGCAAGAGTGAGAGAACACCGCTTTCGGTGCCGTGTACGGTTAAAGTCAATGATAAGATCATAAACGGTCATACGTTGAATGTATCTGAGGAAGGTTTGGCGGTTGGTTTTGACTTGCCTTATTATATTGAGGAAGACTTGGAAGTGGAGGTCGAACTGTCCTGGGATATATATAAAGCCGTACTTAAGAGCAAGAACGTCTATGTCAGAAAGGACGAGAAAAATGATGAGTGGTCATATTCATTCAAGATCACGGATTACCTTGATTCCTATGATGACTGGCTTCAGATCATCTATGACAGAAGCCCTGCGCTTCCGGAAGCTATAAAGAAGGATAGCGGTATATTTGAGGATCTTCAGGTCAATGTGAAAAAGCGATTTGAAACTCCGTTTTTCCAAAAAAGATCATTCCCGCGAGTTCCTATTGATGAAGAGGTAACTTGGATTTATAATGAAAAAGTAGGCAGTGTTAAGCTTATAGACTTTAACTACTGTTATGTCAGCGTACCGAAGATGTCTTCCATGCCAAAAGAGGCGAGGATCGTACTTGTAGATGATATCGAGATCAACTGCAGATATACAAATAAAATCGTTGGCAGCAATACACTCTATGAGATAACAGATATTGAACAGATAATAAAAGACGTAGATAAATATAACAGGCTCCTTATCTGGTTAAATGCCAGGGAACATAATTATTCCCGTGAGGAGGAAATCATAACCGTTGAGAGGGAGCGCAGAAAACATGAAAAAGAAATGGAAAACAGAATAGTGTTTAATGAGACTGATCTGATATAAAACATTACAGGGAGGGTCTGTTATGGAAGAGAACAAAACCACATTAAAACCGTATCTTACTCCGTTGACTGTCTGGGCGCTTTCATTCGGATGCGCAGTCGGATGGGGCTCTTTTATAATGCCCGGTACCACATTTCTTCCAATCGGTGGACCCGCCGGCACTGTTATCGGTATGATAATAGGTGGATTTTTGATGTTTATCATCGGTAAGTGTTACTACTACATGATGAAGATATATCCGGATTCCGGCGGTGCATACACCTACACCAAAAAGATATTCGGATACAGCCACGGATTCTTTAACGCATGGTTTTTGTGCCTGACTTATGTTGCGATACTCTGGGCAAATATGACGGCGTTATCCCTTATTAACAGACACCTTCTCGGAAGCTTATTCCAATTCGGATTTCATTATACAGTGGCAGGTTATGATGTGTATTTTGGCGAAATCCTGCTCGAGATCCTGTTTTTGCTTTTGGCATTTACAGTATGTTCGAGGATGAAAAGGACGGCCGGCACCATTCAGACCGTCGCGGCCATTGTATTGATCTCGGCGATAATTCTATGCTTTATAGTTGCCATAGCAAGCGGAGGCAACGAGATAAACGGGTTTAAACCTGCATTTTCACAAAATGGCAGATCGCCACTATTGCAGGTTATAAGTATAGTTTTACTTGCACCCTGGGCGATAGTTGGTTTTGAATCAATTTCAAACTCTGTAGGAGAGTATAAATTTAAAGTAAACAAAACTAAAAAAATACTGATCGCGGCACTTATATCCGGTTTTGCAGCATATATAATGCTGACTATTATAGGTGCATCAGCTCAACCGCTTGGTTATCTCAATTGGAATGAGTATATTTCCGACCTTGGAAATAATACGGGCGTAAAAGCCTTGCCGGTATTCTATGCCATAAATGTTGACATGGGAAAAGCCGGGATCGTATTGCTTGGAATTGCCATCTTTTGCGGTATTATAACCGGAATGATCGGTTTGTTTACCGCTTCAAGCCGTCTTATGTATTCGATGTCTAAGGATGATATGATGCCGAGGTGGTTTGGCGGTGTGGGCAGAGGTTCTACGCCGAACAAAGCCATGCTGTTTATCCTTATTATTTCACTTGCCATTCCGTTTTTGGGCAGGACAGCCATAGGATGGGTGGTGGACGTCACGACCGTCGGTGTGATCATTGCATACACCTACACATCTGCCGCTACGCTTAAATATGCTAAAAAAGATAAGAGTAAAAAGCATTATATTATCGGTTTAGTGGGATTTATAATTTCCGTGATATATTTTTTGGTATTTATGATACCAAATCCCATAAACCCGAGTACACTTGCGCCTGAAAGCTACATTGTTCTTGTAGTATGGGTGTTTTTGGGTTTCCTTTTCCTTTTGAACAGGTATTCATCCGTCAGGCTTAAGTCGGTAATGCATGAGAGAGAAAAGGAGCTTGCAGAGGAAAACGCCAGGGCGAAGAGTACGTTTCTGTCTAATATGTCCCATGATATCAGGACACCTATGAATGCCATAATCGGTTATATTAATCTGTCAAAGGCGGAGGGGACTACCTTTGAACAGACAAAGGAATATTTAAATAAGATTGAGGCTGCCAGCCATCATATGCTTGCACTTATCAATGATGTTCTCGAGATGAGCAGAATTGAGAGCGGAAAGATTGACCTTGAGCAGGAAGAACATGATCTGAAAAAGATTATGATGGAGGTAGATGATATCTTTGCGACACAGATGAAAGAAAAAAACATCAATTTTGGAGTGGATTATTCCGGTGTTAAGAACAGAAGTGTCATGATCGACAAGACCAGATTTAACAGAGTTTTGTTTAATCTTTTGAGTAATTCATTTAAGTTTACCCCAAACGACGGTGAAGTATGGGTTACACTTACGCAGGAATCTGATGTTACAGATGATAAAGCAGCTTTTTGCCTCAGTGTTAAAGATACCGGTATAGGTATGTCCGAGGAGTTTGCAAAAAATGTATTCGAATCCTTTGAGAGGGAGAGGACTTCCACGGTCAGCGGTATTGAGGGAACAGGTCTCGGCATGGCTATAACCAAGAATATCGTGGAACTGATGGGTGGAACCATAGAAGTAAAGACCCAAAAAGGTGTTGGAACAGAGTTTATAATCAGATTTGAACTGGAGTGTGGCTCCACCGACTTTGATAAAGAGGATGAGAAGGCTGACAGATTGGACGAAGCGTTTGAGATCGATTTTTCCAAAATGCGTGTCCTTCTCGTTGAAGATATGGAGATTAACCGTGAGATCGCCACGGTTATGCTTGAGGGAATAGGATTTAAGGTTGAGTCGGTGATGAACGGACAGGAGGCTGTCGACAGGATCGTGGATTCAGATAAAGGCTATTTTGATGTAGTCCTTATGGATATTCAGATGCCTGTTCTAAACGGATATGATGCCACGAAAAAGATCAGGGGACTTGAGGATAAATACGACAACAAGATTCCTATAATTGCAATGACGGCAAACGCATTTGAGGAGGACAGAAAAAAAGCTGCTTCGGTGGGAATGGACGGACATATCGCAAAGCCTATCGATATCTCGGAAGTCATATCCACGATAACAGGAGTATTGGGCGAGCGAAGGCTTGAAGAGAGGAAGGATAAATGAGTCTACAGTTTATAACAGGGAGAAGCGGAAGCGGAAAGACATGTTATATATATGACAGGATACTAAAGGAGGCGAGTGAAAATCTTAAGACACAGTATCTGGTGATAGTGCCGGAACAGTTCACGATGTCCACTCAAAAACAGCTTGTAGATATGTCAAAATCCGGAGCGATCCTAAATGTTGACGTTTTGTCTTTTAACAGACTAGCTTACAGGATTTTTTCCGAACTTGGCATATCCGAGAAGAAGACTCTCGGGGATGACGGTAAAAACTTTATAATATGCAACATTCTAAAAAAGTATAAGGATAAGCTGAATATACTTGGATCGGGGGCGGACAAGAGCGGTTATATAGATGAGATCAAGTCTTTTATTTCCGAGCTTATGCAGTACCGCATTACGCCGGATGATCTGAATGATCTTGAGTTTGAGGGCGAGAGACAAAAGAGTCTCGCCCTCAAAATTTATGATATCTCCTACGTTTACTCCCGGTATCTCGATTTCATTAACGATGGGTATGTAACGGGGGAAAATCTGCTTAAACTTCTCGCAGAAGTGATATATAAATCTGAGATCATTAAGGAAAGCATTATTGTATTTGACGGCTATACAGGTTTTACACCGGTTCAGAATGCTGTTATAGAGGAGATGTTAAAATACTCCGGGAAAATATATGTGACTCTTACAATGCCGAAAGAAGAGTATATGCGCGGTTCATTTACTCCGGAGGATCTTTGGTTTTTACCGCTTAAGACAATAAGATCCCTCACTCTTCTGTGTGAGAGGACACAGACCTCTATAGAAGACCCGATAGTGATGGACAATACACAAAATGACAGGTTTAAGGGCAATGCGGAACTTAGATTCCTCGAGAATAATATCTTTGTTGGAAAACAAAAGTACCAGGAAAAAAATGAAAAGATATCTGTAAATGTGCTTGGTGATATAAAAAAGGAGATAAAGTTTGCGGCCTGCACTATAAAGAAACTGATATGCGAAGAGGGGTATCGCTACAATGATTTTGCGATAATCTGTCCGGATGCGGGTGAGATAGAAAAACAGTCGGGACAGATATTTGAGGCAGAGGACATACCCGTATTTTTTGATGTAAACTATACTGCTTTTGAGAATCCGTTTTCAGCTTTTATTATGGCGCTTACGGATATGATAAGTAAGAATTTTGACACTAAATATGTGCTTGAATTTATCAAATTCGGTTTTTTGGATTTTGATTTTGACGATGTAGATGTATTTGAAAATTATCTTATCGCAAAGGGGATCCGCGGTATCAAAAATTACAGGGATGAGTGGGTTCTGTTAAAAAGAGGAGACGGTGTTGATGAGCTCGCAA
>CAJOQF010000138.1 GCA_905236295.1 uncultured Eubacterium sp.
CACAGTTTACAGGAAGGATATTTATATGAGATGAAGAATGTATTAAAGGATAAGCGAGGCATCTCCCGCCTGGTTTGGATCCTTATTCTGGCGGTCGTGATCATGGCTGTCATCTGCGCATTTCCGCTGGCAAAGAGCTTTAAGGAATCAGTTGATGCAAGGGAGTGTGCTATCGCGAAAGAATCGGCACAGAAAAAACTGGATACGGAGTTTCTCTCAAATCCCAATATGACCCCGAAGGAGGCCATAAAGGCAGCGACCAGCGAGGTGAGGACGCTTGCGGATATTTGTCCCGGAGGAGGACATGTACATATAGTAAAGGATCAGGAAACAGGAAAGTACACTATAGTATGTGATCTGCATGATGCTGAGAAATGAGGTTGATTCGACGGGCTCAGCAGACAGATGATCAAATGTTTTCTGTAATAATAAAAAGGAATGGTAATAACTATGGCAAAAAGAATTCTCGGAATGGATGTCGGGCACGACAGCTTAAAGCTGGCCCTCATCAACGGACACAAGATCGAAAAGGCAGTGACGGCGCACATCCCATTAAATCTCATCCAGGACAGCCGCATAGTTTCTGCGGAGACTATGGGTGAGTTTATCAAGGATGTATGCAGGGAGAATGGAATGTACTGTCCGCAGGTGGCGTATGTTCTCTCAAATGAGAATGTATACACCAGAACCATCACTATGCCGAAGATGACTCCGGAGCAGTTGGCGATCAATCTTCCGTATGAGTTTTCGGACTTTATTTCCGACGAGCCGCGCAAGTATGTATATGACTATGCGATGCTCTCAAATCCGTACGCAGATGCTTCCGATACGATGGAGCTTATGGCGGTAGCAGTCACCAAATCACATTTGGAGCTTGTCCGCGAATTTATCAAAAAGGCGGGCATGAAACTGGTCAAGGCGGCGCCGACGGTGAGCAGTTTTATATCGCTCATCCGGGGGAACGGTTCAAAGGATACCGAGTACTGTATTCTGGATCTCGGATATAAGGCGATAAGGATGCATATCTTCCATGGCGACAGATATGAGGTTACGAGGACTTTGGATATCGGACTTTCAAGTCTTGACAGCATCATCGCCGAGAATACAAATGTGGATGTCCATCTCGCCCACACATACCTTATGAAGAATTACGAGGATTGCCAGAATGCTCCGTATTGTACCAGCGCGTATGAAAATATCACCATGGAGCTTATGCGAGCATTAAACTTCTATAGATTTTCCAATCCGGAGAGCAATCTGGAAAATGTTTGGCTTTCCGGCGGAGGCATACAGATAAGACCGCTCTGGGACATGATAGAGTCCTCGCTTGATATGAGCGTGCACCACGCAAAGGAGCTTCTTAGCAGAACTCCGCTTGACGCAAATGGACTTTCATCATTTGTTCAGGCGATCGGTATTACCGATCTCGGTGAGACGAACGGTGTTTCATTTGTTGCGGATTCCGGATTTAGAGCACAGGCTGTGAGGGATAGTTATGAGTGATAATAAGATTAAAAAGACATCAGTGAGGGCAAAGTACCCCACCAAACGATATATCAATTTCGCTAATGTCGGAGTAAAGACCACAGATAAAAAGATGGTTGTTGCCGTGATCGTTGTGATTGCCGCGGCGGCTGCGATATTTGCGATGTATGGCGTTGTGGGCAGATTCATGAGCCTTAGCAGAGCACAGGCGGAGGCTGATAACGTACAGGCACAGCTCGACGCCGGATATGCCCAGATCGCAAACTACGACGTGACAGAGGATGAATATGCGCACTACACATTTTCCGGCATGAGTGACACTGAGCTTGCTCAGGTGGAGAGGGAGGATGTACTTCGGCTCCTCGACGAGACAGTTATAGGAAAGTGTGAGATTGAAAACTGGTCGGTGGCAGAAAACATCTTAAATATACGATTAGTGGACAGTACATTAAATGACGTCAACTCCATTATGCAGGACATAAACGCCGACGACCTTGTAAGCTACTGCACGGTGTCAACCGCAGTCAAGGATGACGGTCGTGATGATGTCGGAAAGGCAAAGGTTACGGCGGATATCGTTGTTTACCTTAACGGCAGAACGGTTTCCGGCAGCCAAAACACAGATACAACCGAAGAGACTTCCGAGGGCAAGTCATTGGTTGAGACAGTGAAGGACTTTTCGGGAGCTTCCCAGAACGGAGAGGAGGGTGATGAGCAGTGAAGATAATGAGCCGCGATTTTACAAAACGCGAAAAGGTACTTATAGTTGTGCTCATCGTAATCCTTGCAGCACTCTGCTATTACTGGTTCGTGGACATTCCGGTGAGGAATGGTATAAACGAAGCCACATCAAGAAAAGAGTCTCTGCAGCTTGAGCTGGATTCGGTAAATCAAAAGATAGCCGATCTACAACAGATGGATAGGGAGCTTGCCAATCTCGGAAACAGTGGCAGAGCAGGATACATGGGCAGCTACAACAATTCCAAGGCAGAGCTTGCACAGCTCAATGATGTACTTAGCAAAACCGAGGAGTACGCGATCGCATTTGCGGATCTCACCAGAGAGGGAGATCTTGTCAGACGTGGATTTACGATCCAGTTTACGACAAACGGATACGATGATGCGAAAAAGACAATAATAGACCTCGAGAATTCAGAGTACAGATGCCGCATAGGAGATCTGGCATGTGAGCCGGACACCAACTCCGAAGAGGAGGTGGACTTAAAGCACTGGAAGGGAAAGATCCAGGTTTCGGCGACAGCGACATTTTATGAGACCATGGTAGGCGGAGTTGCTGACGAAGGACTTCCGGCAGATGAATCAGAGATAACCGAACAGACAGTTGAGGAAGAATAAATGAAATATCAAAGACTTGGCGAACTCCTTATAGATGCCGGAGTTATCTCCGAAGAGGAGCTCTCGCGCGGACTCGAAATTCAAAAAGAAACTAAGGAACGTCTGGGTGCCGCCCTCATCAATTCCGGGATCATCACGGAGATGGAGCTTATCGAGGCACTGCAGATGCAGCTCGGTATCGACTATGTGGATCTTACAAAGGTAAATATCCCCGCCGAGCTTGCGCAGGCGCTCCCGAAGAACATAGCAAAACAGTACGGCGTCGTGCCGGTGCGTGTTGCCGGCGACGAACTCTATCTTGCGATGAGCGATCCGCTCAACTTCTACGCGCTTGAGGAGGTAAAAAAAGCCGTAAGGAAGAGGATTGTTCCTGTGGTTTCCACCGCATCCGCAATCGAACATTCAATACAGGTTCTCTACTCGAATGAAGGCGCTGCCAAGGCCATCGAGGAGATGAAGCGTGAGGTTGGAAACGATTCGAGAAATTCAGTTGATACGGCCTTCGTGTCAAATCAGCTCGGTGAGGATGGCGCAGATTCCGCTCCTGCGATCAGGCTGGTCAACTCCATAATCGAGCGTGCCATCACAGAGCGCGCCAGCGACATCCACTTTGAACCGCAGGAAAAGGAGATGCAGATCCGCCTTCGTGTGGACGGTCTTATGAGGGATGTGCTTACAGTTCCAAAAGATCTTCAGGCGGCGGTTATTTCCCGTATAAAGGTCATGTCCGGAATGGATATTTCCGAGCACAATGTTCCTCTCGACGGACGTTTCAACGTTCGCATCAAGGACAAGGATATTGATCTTCGTGTATCTTCGCTTCCGACAGTTTACGGAGAAAAGATCGTTGCGAGACTCTTAGACAAGGCTCGCAGCAAGATAAATGTTGAGGAGATGGGGCTTACGGGTGCCGATCTCGAAAAATATAAAAAGATGATCCGTTACAGAAACGGAGTTATCCTTATAGTAGGTCCTACCGGAAGCGGTAAGACCACCACCATGTACTCCATGATCGACGAGTTAAATGTCAGGGAAGTAAACCTCGTTACCCTCGAGGATCCTGTCGAGTACAATTTCGACGGAGTGAGCCAGGTGCAGATCAACGAGAAAGTCGGCATGACATTCGC
>CAJOQF010000139.1 GCA_905236295.1 uncultured Eubacterium sp.
TACTGCTCTTATGGTGCTATTTATGACAGCCGGAGAGACAGGCAGATAGAAAATTTTTATGAGGCGCTTTGGAAGTGCCTTGATAAAGTTAAGGCAGCGGAATAGGAAATGAAAATATTGATAATATATTACAAATATGTTACAATTGTTATGTTTTCCATAACTTCTATATATAAAGTTTATCTACAGAAACCCACCTTTGATTCTTCCCAAGAGTCATGAACCTCGAAGGTGGGTTTTCTGTGCGTTTTCATTATTGAGGCACTTTTATGCGGTCTTGGTAAGATTCAATTCAAACTGAATCTTTTTAAGCTCATAACCGAGATAGGTCAATGGATACGTGTCAATTTTTATCTGGAGAAATCTCTCATTAACCGCAGAGTATTCCTTCCTTAAACGTGCGGTCATGCTGGGGGTAATGCCGGAACTAAGCTGTAAATCGGTTGCACTGGCTGTTATCAAAATATTCAGAGCCTCTTTTCGGAGAGCTTCTTTCTCTCTTACCATATCTTTCAAAGTTGGATTGATAAAATCCCTTGTTATGCTTTCAACATATTCGGGATTGCTTAGATCAATACTGCTGCTTTTAAGTCCCTTGCGAAGCATTTTCTGTATGCTTTCAATGGAATCATCATGCCCTGATTTTCTAATATTATCAAGTATATAAATTAACTGCTGCTTATCTTCATCTGTAATGTGTATCATAAAAACTCCTAACTGATTAGCCATTCACATAATTTTGGTGTTGGATAAAGACTATACGCAAGTACGGGTGATAGGGCAAGTTCTATATTTAATACACACAACAATGATTATAGTTTATAAGTAAGCATAAAATAGATGGTGTTAGGCAATACTGAGGCTTCGGAGTAATTTCGAAGACTCAGTATTATACCCTTTCAAGGTTGAACCAGGTTACTATTTCTTCTGTGTTCCATTCATCAAAATTGACGGTAATATAGGACTCCAATAGAGCACCTATATGGCGGTTTTAGGCCAGTTTATACGCCAGCTTGGCGCTCATTGAGAGGTTGCTTATCGACTCAACCAAGACAGTAAGGGGGAACGTTAAAACCAAATGTGGTTAATACGGATTATTGTTATTATAATTTGTATTATACCATATATAGTTATATTCTGTGAAAATCTTTCTATATATAGAAATTGTTCTAACACTTAAAAATTAAAGGTAAAATAAATATTTCAAATTGAATAATATTTGAAAAATACATCACCGTTAAAACCAAAAATATTGACATTTGGTTTTAACGGTGATATATTGAAACTGGAGGTGGGGGCATGGGTAATGTGAAGGCTTATGAAGCAAGTTTATTACCATTAAGCAATGGCATTATTGATTATTCTTATTTTTTAGATGAGCTGATTGATGCCACAGCAAAACTTGAGGTATATAAAGAAAAGATTTCTGATAGCAAACTGAAAAGTAGCTGGTTTATGCCAACGTTACAGCAAAAAGAGGCACTTGCCTCATCTTTGTTGGAAGGAACACAAGCAACACTTGATGGAGTACTTACAAACCAGGCTGAACCAAATGATTCGGATGAAAATATCAACGAAGTTATAAATTATTTTAATGCATCACAAAGGGGAATTCATATTCTTGGAAGAGAAGATTTTTCGAATGAATTCTTTTGCGAGCTGCATTCCATTTTAATGGATGGAAATGTAAGAAAACCTGAGGTAATCGGAAAGTATAGAATGGTACAGAATTATATAGGGAAGAACGATGGAACGCATGCAATTACTTTTACACCTCCTTCTCCGGAAAATGTTCAAAAACTAATGGATAATTTAATCTCTTACATAAACGTACCATCAGATGTGCTTAAACCGCTGGTTAGAATAGCTGTCATACATGCTCAGTTTGAAACCATACATCCGTTTATGGATGGAAATGGACGTGTGGGAAGAATGTTGATTCCCCTATACTTATATTATACAAAGCAAATTGAGCTTCCATGCTTTTTTATAAGTGAAGCACTTGAGCATGATAAATTAAGATACTATAACCTTTTAAACAATATAAGGCAGAAAAATGATTGGAATGAGTGGATTAAATTTTTTCTTAGTACAGTTGCTAGGCAATGTGATAAGTACATTAGTATTGTCACAGCAATAAACAAGCTATATGATGCACATATGGATATTGTTTGTAATCTTGCAAAAACAGGCAACGTGGTGGCTGTAATTAATATGTTATATCAATACCCTATTACGACGGCTAAGCAGATAGTTGAAAAAACAAATCTTCCGTTGACAAGTGTTAATAGGCTTTTGAACATGATGGTTGAAAAAAATATTCTTATAACTGATGGTAAGCAGAGGAATAGGAAATTCATCTATTATGGGTTATTAGAAATTATTCGATAAGAATAATTTCCCGATAGGATTTTCTTGAAAGATGAGGTGATGAAATTTGATTGTGATAAAAAAGAAGAACGTATAACTGTTGGCGCAGTTATACGTTCTCTCAAAGAAAGATTCAGTAGAATCTTCTTTAAGCTGTATAGGTTTTATTCTACTACAATCTTTCTTTGAGAACAATGATTATTTTGTCTTTTATTAAATACCGAAAATCATTATTTATAGAAAGAAGAGGTAGAATATGTATTTAATTGAACAAGAGTATCCTCTTTTGCTATACATAGCAGGAGGGGAAAATAATGGGAACAACTAAATCAGGAAGAGTACTTAATACAAAAGGCGCCCGTGGCTCAGCAAGCCGATTTGCTGTGGTTCATTCAAATGAAGGTGCATATACGAAGCCTCGAAAAGGCAATCAGATACGCTTGAAAACTGGTGGACATGGACAGGCGGGAATGAATGAACTAGATAAGTATGGTATTAGATATAAGGTTGAGAAGCTTTACCCTAATGGGGTTAGAGTAGGACATATCTTGGATCATACAAATAA
>CAJOQF010000140.1 GCA_905236295.1 uncultured Eubacterium sp.
CTTTTTCCATTAAACACTAATCTCATTACATTTTCACGATCACGCTTTCGAAGACTTGATATATAAGACTGAAATGCATTAATATCTGGCTGTTTCTTTTTGGAACACAAATAGTCCAATGCATAATTCTCGGTTTGCTTGTTAATAATACAGCCTTCGATGGTGGTTGTCAGCGTGAAAACATTGTAGGCAAGAAGGTATTCATGTACAGAATCACATAAAGCAGAATAGCTCGGATCATCACAACTTAAGTAAGGCATATAATAATGAATATGCAGCCCTTGGACCATACGATCAATTCGCTTTCTAAGATGATAAACACATTGACGAGTATCGTGCTTGTTTCTGTATAGAAATTTTTCGCTTCTGCTTGATTTAAAGTACTCACCTTTCAAAGATAGCTTTTTCGTGTTTTTATCATAGCCAATGGCTTTATCCAAATCAATAAGACATAAATATGGGATGCCCGTGCGAGAAAGCCGTGGGTTCATGATATTCAAAATTGGCGTCTGGGTCATTGCCTGAAAAACATCAATGTGCTTCAGCTTTGGAAAAAGAACCCGAAGATAAGGATTTGCAAATAACTCCAGTTCAGTTTCACCTTCAACAAAAAGAATAGCACGCGAAAAATAAGAATTGATGTGTTCATCAGTCACTCTGTACTTAGACTCAGGGCTATATTGGATGAACCTTTTCATGCGCTGGATATGAGAGTAATGATCGACCAACTTAACATTAAATAGAGAGATGTTCTCAACATCTGAGATAAGGTTTTTTGTTAGGCGGGACGAGTGAGTAGAAATAATAATACGTAGCCTTGAACTTACATTCGCGATTACATCAGAGAGCTCATCCATATAAAGCGGGTGAAGGCTTATTTCTGGCTCATCAATAAGGATAATAGGTTCTTTAAGCTTCGTTTTTGCAATTTCATCAATGGATTTTAGCATCAGTTCAATATATTTAACTGAGTTTGTTCCAGTTGAATAGTATCCTAATTGCTTTCCATTTTGGTGAATTGTCTCACCTGAAAAATATACTCTGGATAGATTCTTTGCGAATTCTTTTGACGTTGCGCTTTTAACTGAAACATTTGCATTTTCAAATACCGCAGTTATCCCTTTAAGTTTTTTTGATGTTTCTTTGCTTTCATCAATAAGTATACCATGGATTCTCGATTCAAGATTTTTCCGCTCATCATGGGAGACTTTGCTTAATTCACCGAGAATATCCCAAATATAGCCCCACTCAGTAATATCAAGAGATCGAGCATCAACAAAAAAGAACGGGAAAAGGCTTTTGAAAATGAGTCTGTCTTCATATGAATAGTCCCATTGAATACCTTTTCCTTTTATCTGTGTCAAGGTAACGGATAAAATATGATTTGGTGATTTTGTTGCAATAGATAGTATGGCCTTATAATAACCACTGTACTTTGTTTGAGTTTCTGACTGCTCATCCAACAAATCTGGCTCATCTGAATTGGATTTTGATATCTTGACAAATTCAGAAAAATCAAAATATAGAGTAATTGTTACTTCATTACTAAAGCGATTGTTTTCGTCAAACACAGTGTCACTGGCACAGGATTCCGTTAGGTTTCTATAGAAATAAAGCATGGCCTCCATAATGCTGGTTTTCCCTGTACCGTTTTCTCCAATCAAGACAGATAATTCAGTCATGGAGATATCACAACGCCTAATTGATTTGAAATTTTCAATTGAGACTCTTGTAAGAGGCATATAGCTCCCTCCATGATTTGAGTTATCAAATAAACACCAAAAAAGTGCATGCAGTTTTCCATTGACAAAAGCCGCAGAGAGACAATCCCTGCGGCTTTTTCGCGGCTAAAACCGCCTGATTGGTCCACCGACCGATGATAAATCCGAACTCTCAATATCAGAAAAGGACACTCTGGCCTGTCCCTCTTTGTAATTGAAAGTAATCAGCAGATGATCATCAAAGATTGTCACTGAGTTTACAAAGCTGTCAATCAACCGCCGACGTTCCTCCAACTTTGTAACGTCCAGGGATCGGAAGCGGCAAATCCAATATACCACATCTTCGCGGGAAAGGAGAGGCCGCGTCGTCTCTTCCTTTATGATCTGCAATTCAAGGTCTTTCTTCCGA
>CAJOQF010000141.1 GCA_905236295.1 uncultured Eubacterium sp.
ATTTAAAAACGTTGCAATGGCGGAAGAAGTTGGGACTAGAATAGACTGTCATTTTATGGCTGTTGAATTATTTCTTAAAAGATGTAAAAAAACTTTTGATTATATATTTATGGACCCTCCTTTTCCATACCGCTTTAGAGAAGATTTAATAAATACCGTTTCTGAGCGTTCTTTACTAAATAAAGACGGCACCTTGTTAATTCATTATCCGCATGAAAATCCTTTACCAGAGGTAATTGGTAATTTAAAAAGATATGATAGAAGAACTTATGGCAGGTCTATTGTAGATTTTTATCGTTATATACAGAGCGACTAAACAGCACTCTGTATATGTTTTATAAATGAGGCCAATTATTAAGCTATGCTTATAGCTAAATTAGCATCTTCTAATCCTTTTCCAAATGCTTTTATTGTACATTCTTTAGAATTAGAAGATGTTCTAATTATTGCTAATGCCTTTCCATAGTATGTAGTAAAGTTTCCTGTATGATACTCTTCCTTCGTACATGGATTAGCACTTCCAAAAGCAAGAAGTTCACCACCTTCTACGTTTACAGAAATCAATGTATCAGCATTTGATTCTGTAATTCCGTGTGCGTCTTCTATATCTATAGGAATATAGATTATTTGATTTTTATTTGCTGTAAATTTATTGTCAGTATTCTCTAATTCAGGATGCATAGCTATATGAAGTTCCCCTTGTGATGAATATAGCGTATTGCTTCCTAATGTTTTGCCATTTTCATCATAAGAAATTGCAGTTATAGAACCTGATTTATACTTAGTTTTGAACATACATTTCTTTTCTTTTAATTTCTTCTTACCTATGCTCTTTTCATTAATAAAAAGTTCTACACTATTGCCTTCTGAAAAGACTTCAACTTCGGCTTTATTTCCCTCACAACCCTTATAACTCCAAGACAAAAGTGCATTTGTTCCTCTCCAAGAAGATTTAGAAGGTCTAATACCAGGATGATTTACAGGTCTAACTGCTATAACAGGATTTTTTTCTAATTCCCAAACGACATCTGCATATTTACAAGAACCATCAGGATTTCCTAATATATCAATAACGCCAGCTCCAGCTAGAATCCATGGATATGGTCTATTAAATGGCATTCCACCAGTATAACTCCAAGCCCCAATGCCTGCTTCGCCAAGATAATCCCAACCCGTCCACATAAAATCGCCGATAAGATATGGATATTGTTTTACCATTTCCCAGTTTTTATAAATATCTTGCGGAAATGTTTCTGAACCAAATACAATTCTATTCGGGTGTGCTTGACCATCAAGTGGGTAACGACCAGAACCATAATTGTATCCTGCAATATCAAGTGTATCGAAAAATGGTGAAGTAAGGGCATCTACTTTTGGGGAATTCCCCGCCTTATTCATATTAGAGCCTATAAATGAAGCCATGATATTAAATGCAAGAGAAGCATTTTGTACCTTACCAGTGTCTTCGTCAGCAGATTGCTTTCCCTCAGCTCCTGTATTTTGCTCTCCATCTTTATATATTCCCTGCCCCTTTGCTGCACGTGCAATAATCATCATATTTGTTCCGCATGTAACTGGTCTTGTATTATCAATATCATGTATAAGACTGACTTGATTTTTTGCAGCTTCAATACCTTTCGCTTCATGGGGTTCTGCAACTTCGTTTCCAATTGAATACATAATAACCGAAGGATGATTATAATCCCTTTTTATCATGGAAGAAGTATCTTCTTTATAATTTTTTTCCCAATCAAGACCATAATCATAAGGATTTTTTCGGTTATACCACATATCAAATGTTTCATCCATTACGTACATTCCAAGCTCATCGCAGGCTTCAAGAAAGGATTTGCTCGTTGGGTTATGAGAAGAACGTATAGCATTAAAACCATTTTCTTTTAGTATTCTAACTCTTCTATACTCGCTTTCTTTATAAGTTGCAGCACCTAGTATTCCATTATCATGATGTACGCAAGCTCCTCGAAGTAAAGTTTCTTTTCTATTTACAAAAAATCCC
>CAJOQF010000142.1 GCA_905236295.1 uncultured Eubacterium sp.
GAGATTAAAGGCCGAGACGATTGATGTCACCCTGCCTTCGGAGAGAGGCAGAATGGGTCACAAGCACCCTAACACCATAGCTTTGGAGGAGATAGAAAAAATCTTTACCGGAATGGGCTATGAGGTTGTTGAGGGACCGGAAGTAGAGTATGACTATTACAACTTCGAGGCGTTAAATATTCCGGAGAATCATCCGGCAAAGGATGAGCAGGATACATTTTATATCAGCAAAGACATTGTCCTCAGAACACAGACTTCACCTGTTCAGGTAAGAATGATGGAAAAGGGCAAACTTCCTATACGAATGATCGCGCCGGGAAGAGTTTTCAGATCCGATGAAGTTGATGCCACTCATTCACCTTCATTTCATCAGATAGAGGGAATGGTAGTAGATGAGCATGTCACATTCTCAGACTTAAAAGGTACTCTGCAGGAGTTTGCAAGAGAGATGTTCGGTGAAGACACAAAGCTTAAATTCAGACCTCACCACTTCCCGTTTACAGAGCCGAGTGCAGAGGTTGATGTCACCTGCTTTAAGTGCCACGGCAAGGGCTGCAGATTCTGTAAGGGCGAAGGATGGATCGAGATCCTTGGATGCGGTATGGTGCATCCGCACGTGCTTGAGATGAGCGGTATTGATCCGAAGAAGTATTCGGGATTCGCTTTCGGTCTCGGACTTGAGAGAATAGCTCTGCTCAAATATGAGATCGACGATATGCGCTTACTTTACGAGAATGATGACAGATTTTTGAATCAGTTTTAGGAGGATATATGAAAACAGCATTATCATGGATAAAAAGCATGGTTCCCGGCTTGGAGATAGATCCGAAGGCTTATGCGGATGCAATGACTCTGTCGGGTTCCAAGGTAGAAACGGTAGAAATTTTGGATGAGAATCTCGACAAGATCGTTGTCGGAGAGATCTTAAAGATAGAGAAGCATCCTGATGCTGACAAGCTTGTTGTGTGTCAGGTAAATATCGGGGAGAATGAGCCGGTACAGATAGTCACCGGTGCAAAGAATGTAAAAGAAGGCGACAAGGTTCCGGTCGTACTTGATGGCGGAAAGGTTGCAACAGACCATGACGGCAACATCGCGCCGGGCGGCACCAAGATCAAAAAAGGAAAACTCCGCGGAGTATTATCAAACGGTATGATGTGCTCAATCATGGAGCTTGGTTCCACACCGGATTACTATCCGGATGCAGCTGAGGACGGAATATATATTCTCGACAAGGATGTAGAGCCGGGTACGGATGCGATAGAGTACCTTGGATTCAGGGATGCGGTCATTGAGTACGAGATCACGTCAAACAGAGTTGACTGTTTTTCGGTAATAGGAATAGCCAGAGAGGCTGCCGCAACATTTGGCAAGGAGTTTAACCCGCCGCGCATTAAAGAGACAGGCGGCGTGGGCGATGTCAACGATTTCATCAAAGTAAGGATCGAGAACCCTGAGCTTTGTTCGAGATACACCGCAAGGGTGGTAAAGAACATAAAGCTTGCTCCGTCACCGAAGTGGATGCAGCACAGACTTGCAGCTCATGGCATCAGACCGATCAACAATATCGTTGATATTACCAATTATGTAATGGAAGAGTACGGTCAGCCGATGCACGCATACGATCTCGACACCATCGCCAAAAAAGAGATCGTTGTAAAAACTGCAAAGGCGGGAGACAAGTTTACTACCCTCGACGGACAGGAGAGAGAGCTCGACGACTCAATCCTTATGATCTGTGATGGCGAGAAGCCGGTTGGACTCGCCGGGATTATGGGTGGAGAAAACTCAATGATCACCGATGATGTCACGACAATGCTCTTTGAGGCTGCCAATTTTGACGGAACCAACATCAGACTCTCATCAAAGAAGGTTGGACTCAGAACAGATGCCTCTTCAAAATTTGAGAAGGGACTTGATCCGAACACAGCCATCCTCGCTATGAACAGAGCATGCCAGCTCGTCGAGGAGCTAGGTGCAGGTGTGGTTGTCGGCGGAGTTGTCGACATTTATCCGAACAAGAGAGAGGGCAATACAGTTGAGTTTGATCCGGAGGCAATAAACCGGCTTCTCGGCACCGAGATCTCAAGAGAAGATATGGTTAAGTATCTTGAGAGCGTGTCGCTTAAGGTGGATGGAGACAGGATAAGTGTTCCTTCGTGGAGACAGGATATACTCTGCGGCGCTGATGTTGCAGAGGAGGTTGCGAGATTCTTCGGATACGACAAGATTCCGACGACACTTCCTTCCGGAAATATGGCTTCAGGCAAGCTCTCATATAAGCTTGAGATTGAAAAGATAGCAAGAATAGTTGCTGAAAGCAACGGATTTTCCCAGGGGATGTGCTACTCGTTTGAGAGCCCGAAGGTATTTGATATGCTGATGATACCGAAGGATTCAGAGCTCAGACGCGCAGTTGAGATTTCCAATCCGCTCGGCGAGGATTTTTCGATAATGAGAACAGTTCCGTTAAACGGAATATTGACTTCTCTCGCATCCAATTACAAACACAGAAATAAGGATGTGCGTCTGTATGAGCTTGGAAATATCTATATTCCGAAGGAGCTTCCTCTTAAGGAACTTCCGGATGAGAGAATGCAGCTCACACTCGGAATGTACGGCGCAGGCAATTTCTTTACGATGAAGGGCGTTGTTGAAGGCGTGTTCTACAGAACTGGCTTGAGAGATCGCATCGAGTGGAAGGCGGAGTGCGACAGACCGTACCTTCATCCGGGCAGAAAAGCCGACATCATTTACAATGACGTTGTGGTAGGTTATATCGGAGAAGTTCATCCGAAGGTTTCTTCCGCATATGGAATAAAGGACAGAGTATATATTGCCGTACTCGATATGCCTCATATAGTAGAGTTCTCTTCATTCGAGAGAAAATATGAGGGAATCGCAAAGTTCCCGGCAGTGACCAGAGATCTGTCTATGGTTGCACCGAAAGAAATCGTTGTCGGCGAGATCGAACTTCTCATCATGAGAAAGGGTGGAAATCTCCTTGAGGATGTTTCACTTTTCGATGTGTATGAGGGAGATCAGGTCAAGGAGGGATGCAGATCGCTCGCATTCTCGCTTGTATTCAGAGCGAAGGACAGAACGCTTGAGGACGCTGAGATCAACAAGGTAATGGACGAGATGATCTCAGTTCTTTCCGGACGTGGAATAGAACTTAGAAAGTAGTGAATTTTCGACAGGCTAAGCACCCGTTTTTGGGACTTTGCCTGTCGAAGTCTTAATAGAAGAAATATGAAAGTAAAAGATTTTGATTTTGAATTGCCCGAAGAGCTTATAGCACAGGATCCGCTTGCAGACAGAACAGCCTCAAGACTTCTTGTGCTTGATAAGGAAAACGGCAGTATAAAACATGATATATTTAAGAACATAAAAGAGTATCTGAGACCGGATGACTGTCTTGTGATAAA
>CAJOQF010000143.1 GCA_905236295.1 uncultured Eubacterium sp.
CATATAGTCATAATAGGTACTGCTCCAAAGAAGCTTTGCATACGCCCTGCCATCATCTACGGTCAAAAGTGTAGGCGAACTTATACTCGCTCTGCCGCTCCCTCCGGTCATATTGACCTCTATAGAGTATTCTCCGTCCTCGAGATTGATCAAAACAGCTTCCGGTTTCCCTTCGATCGAATTCTTTTTCTCAGTCTGTTCATCGAAAAAAACTTCCTCATCTCCTATATTGTAAGATTTTATTGCCTCCTCTATCAGATCATAATCCGGAAGCTCAATCTTAAGCGCACCCTCGGGAAGCGAGGCGGCGTCGAACACAATCTTTCTGTCATACCATCTCTGTTTTCGCTTACTGTATGCCGCGCAGTCAAGCTCCGTATCAAGCGACCCTACCGGAACGGTAAAGACAGTATATCCTCCGACTTCATTGAAACCTATCCAGCCACTCTCCCCCTCTGAGATCGCTTCTTTTCCGGTTCCTAGATAGACATAGAGATAGCTGAGACTCGGAATCGTTATTTCCGCCGTCATCTCTCCGTTTTTAACATGGAGAATTGCTTTATCTATCTTAAAAAACTGTGAGTTTGAATAGCAATCAATCTCATAGTCTCCGTTCTCAATATCAAATCCGTATACCGGAATCATGCCATACTTTGCGTTTCCGTTTTCTCTTATCTCTTTTTTTATTTCAGAGAGTTTATCAGCGTCCGCTTCATCCGCCCGAACGATACACGGAGCGATAAGACTAAAAAAAACCGCAACATATATTAAAATTGTTCGTAATATCCCTGCAAACCTCATAAATTTTTCTTCCTGTAAATAAACATAACCGAGATAAATCCGAAAACAGCAAGATACAAAAAAAGGATAATATACCCGAATATTCCCGAAGAATAACCGTTAGAAATTTTTCTTATCATGTCACAGCTCTGCGATAGCGGCAAAAATGATACTACCTGTCTGAATCCTGAAGGCATCTGATCCGTAGAGAAAAAGGTGTTGCACAAAAAGGACATCGGCATGATAATAAACGAAGTGTACCTCGGAGCATCCGTGTAGCTTTTTGCAAGAAAGGAAAGCACCAGTGCTATTGTCGAAAAAACCGTCCCGTTTAAAAACATGATCAGAAATGATTGAAAATTAAAAATCAAGTCAGTTCTGATAGGGAAGGTGATTATCAAAATCATGCATCCCGCATACATTCCCCTGAGACTTCCGCCGATTATCTGGCCAAGAATGAACTGCCAAAGCGGTGTCGGCGAAACCATGACCTGATCAAGCGCCTTCTCATAAAGTCTCTGAACACTCATGTTCTGTGCTATGGCACTAAAGCTTCCGGTCATGGTTGCCATTGCCACCACGCCGGGTATAAGAAAATGAAGGTAAGGTTCACCGTGTGAAGTTGTCTGGATTCCGAGACCGAAGATTATAAGATACATAACCGGCGTTATAAGCGCCGCAGCGGTTATCTTATAAAAATCCCTTCGAAATTCTACCCATTTTTCCCAAAGTACAGTAATAATTCCCATATAGTTTAAATCTTACTTCCCACACACTCCACAAAAACATCCTCGAGGGTTGTAGCGCGGAACGAAGCGTTTTCTCCTGCATTTGAGAGATAGGATATAGCATCCTCCCTCTCTTTAAAATACCTGCTTTTTAACCCGTCGCTCGAAATCTCATCGACTGCAAATCTACCCAGTTCATCTATGAGGTTTTTCGGTGTGTCAAGTTTTGCCAGTGCTCCTTTGTTTATTAATGCCACTCTCTCACAGAGAGCCTCCGCCTCCTCTATGTAATGCGTGGTCAGAATGATTGTCATATTCTTTACATTTACCTGTCTCAGCAGATTCCACATCTGACGGCGGCTCAAGGCATCCATTCCGGCGGTAGGCTCATCAAGCAGAAGAATCTCCGGCTCTATAAGAAGCGCCCGGCATATCATAAGCTTTCTTTTCATGCCTCCGGAAAGATGTCTGACAGTTCTCTTCTTAAAATCTTTTAAACCGGCAAACTCCAAGAGTTCATCACTCTTTTTCCTGATATATTTTAACGGCAGATAGTAAAGCCTCCCCTGGTACTCCATAACTTCGTCCATTGTCATGTCCTGACGCATAGAGTACTCCTGAGTGATAACGCTTAGCTTTCTCTTCTCTTTAGTCGCTTTTCTGTCTAGCTTTTTTCCATCGATAAATATCTCTCCGGAACTCGGCAAAAGCACGGTTGAGAGCATACTTATGGTTGTGGTCTTTCCGGCTCCGTTCGGACCGAGCAGCCCGAAAAACTCACCCGTTCCGATGGTAATATTCAAATTGTCAACGGCAGTAAAATCCCCGAAATTCTTTTTGAGGTTTTTTATCTCAATCATTGTTTTCCTTTGCAACTATCAATGAAAAATAACCCGCGTCGTCCGGTATCTCATCAGCGCTTCTATATATCTTTTCATTCTCCATCCCACAGTTTTCAACGCAGAAAACATCTCGTCCGCTCTCCTTTAAGAGTTTTTTCACCTC
>CAJOQF010000144.1 GCA_905236295.1 uncultured Eubacterium sp.
AACTTGCATATTTTTGTCACAAATTTCTTGTGCAGCATTGACAAATTTTGCGACATAATGTAATATTATTTGCGCTATTAGATAAGAGAAATGTATTCTGTGAGTTGCATGCTCTGCGAAATGCAGGGAGGAACCTGTAGAGAGGGAAGAGAGCGTATTGTTGGAAGAGCAGAAAATCATGTACAAGGTAGACAAGGATGGGATTGTTGAGAAATTTGTTTACCAGTTACCGATTTTACGTGCGGTATTGGATATGTCTCAGGATGATGTAGGCGAGATAGTGGGTCTTTCCAGGCAGACCTATTCATCCATAGAGACAGGGAAAAGAAAGATGACATGGAGCAATTTTATGGCGCTTCTATTTTTCTTTTATTTTAACCCATCTACAAAAGAGACTGTTGAGAATGCCGGAGTGTTTCCGGATGAACTGAAGGAAGCAATGAGAACGGATTTGAGAAAAAGCGTTAAGGAGGATGTGTAGATGTCACAAGGAAAGCTGTTTATTTCGATGTATCACTATACACGCGATCTGCAGCATAGCAGATATCCTGAAATAAAAGGTATGGATATTCGGCTTCTTAGGCAGCAGTTTGATTTCTTTAAGAAGAATTTTAATGTTGTCCGCATGGAACAGGTGATAGATGCGGTGAAGGGTGGAAAGGCATTACCGGAAAATGCCCTTCTGCTTACATTCGATGACGGATATATTGATAATTTCACATATGCGTTTCCATTGCTTGAAGAGTTTGGGTTCCAAGGGTCTTTCTTTATTCCCGGGAAGACTTTTACCACGCATCAGCTGCTTGATGTAAACAAGATTCATTATATTCTTGCCAGTACGGATATCAAAAAACTCGTGGTGGATGTTAAGGAAAAGATGGACTATTACAGGGGAAATGAATTTGATTATCCCTCAACAGAGGAATTGTGGAGCCAGTATGCAACGGATGAGAGGTTTGATGGAAAGGATACAGTTTTTGTGAAAAGAATCCTCCAGACTGTTTTGCCGGAGAAACTTCGGAACCAGATATCAAGTGATCTTTTTGAAAAGTATGTGGGTGTGAAAGAAGAACAGCTTGCATATGAGCTTTACATGACACCTGAACAGCTTAGGACATTGAAGAAGCACGATATGTTTATTGGGATTCACGGGTATGATCATTATTGGCTGGGAAACCTTTCTCCGGAGCAGATGCGAGAAGATGTTTCAAAGGCGTTAGAAACTATGGACGAATTTATTGACCGCAAAGAATGGGTGATGAATTATCCCTATGGAAATTTCAATGATGATGTGCTTTCATTCATTGCAGAGAAGGGAGCCTGCATAGGGCTTACTACAGAGGTAAGAGTTGCGGATATAAATAGTGATCCCGCACTTCAGCTTCCAAGACTGGATTGCAACGATTTTCCGCCGAAAAGCGAAAATTATAAGACATGGGGGATTTAAAATTATGGTAGACATAAAGAAATATGATGAAATTATAATATGGGGAGCTGCATTTCCACCGTCTGAAGTGGGAAGTGTTTCCACCTCCCATGGTCATGCTATGGAGAAATTGCATGTACTTCTTGAGAAAGAAAATGCGTGGAAAAAGATTGTATGTATAGTTGATAGTAATAAAAAAATACAGGGTAAAAAACGGATTGGAGTTGAGGTATGTATACCGAGTGCGATTCTTGATCACAAAGAAGCACTCGTGATTATCAATTCGATTTCTATTTCTTCAATCAAGAGAGCTCTCTACGAAATGGGAGCCAAGAATGATTGTGCAGTAATACCTTATTATTTTTATCATGGAACTTTAGACCATCCATACAGTAACGAGGTAGCGAAAAATGATATTGATAAGTATGGCGATGAAATTAAACAACTGTATGAATTGGATGATGATCAGACCAGAAGATACCTAGACATAATATTTTCCTTGAGGTCAAAAGGAACGGATGAACTGTATGATATCTCTTTTTATGATCGTACTGGAGAAAATCAGGCGTATTTTTGTGATGATGCGATATCACCTAATGGTGATGTGACATATGTAGATGTAGGAGCATTTGATGGAGATAGTTTAGAACCAGTGGAAAAGCGGTATGGGAAAAGACTAAAAAGCTATATTGGTTTTGAACCTGATGAAAATTCTTTAGCAAAGTTAGAAATGTACATAAAAGAACATGGATTGAAAGAAAAGACGAAGCTTTTTCCATATGCTCTGGGAGATTCAAATAGCAAGATACGGTTTTCCGTTAGTGGCTCAACAAGTCAGGAATCTGAAAATGGTGAAGTTGTCTTGGAACAAATGAAGTTCGATGACTTAAGTGATTTACATATTGAAGGTGATACATTGGTAAAGATGGACATAGAGGGTGCAGAGATAGGTGCACTTAAAGGTATGGCTGGGTTTATTAAAATGCATACGCCATATTTGGCCATTTGTATCTACCATAAGGAACATGACTTATATGAAATCGCACACTATATTAAGCAATTAAATCAGGGGTATCATTTATACATTCGGGGGTGGCACCTCGAATGCTGGGCAGTTCCAGAGCGACATTATAAATAGGAGGTTGGTTGCATGAATAAAGAAAATGTTATGGAAAAGTTACAAGAAATAATTCGGGATGTATTTGGAGATAGCAGTATTGTAATAAATGAATCTACAAAGGCAGATGATATTGACGGGTGGGACAGTCTTACACATATCACAATTATGGAGGCTGTTCAGGATGAGTTTGGGGTAAAGTTCTCCATCGACGAAATGATTGAGATGCATAATGTAGGCGAGATTGCCTCCGCCGTTATGGGGGGGTAAGTAGCGGAGAAACCTCAGGATCCGAGGAAACCGATGTATGGAATACTTCTTATGGGAGAGGTGGAAACATTCTGTTTTATCCTCATGAAGAGATTATACGATTTATTAATAAGTATGTGAGAAAAAGGCACAGTATTGATCAATTTGAGGATAAATTACAGCTTCTTATTTCGGAACCTGATACATTTGCAAGTTTGGATTTGGGATGTGGCATTGGGCGACATGTAAAATATTTAGATGAGTGCGGATTAAATCCATATGGAATTGATCTTTCTGATAAGGCAATAGGGTTAGGAAAGCAATGGATGAAGCGTATAGATCGAGATGATTTGGCAGATAGATTATCGATTGCAAGTGTGACTGAAATACCTTTTAATGAGGATAGCTTTGGTATATGCGTATCTCATGGAGTTTTGGATTCTATGCCGAGAGAGATTGCAATACAAGGGATGAGAGAAGTTCGTAGAGTTCTTAAGGCAGATGCCTTGATGTATTTAGACCTTATTATGGATACCGAATTGCGTGAGGGCGATGAGATAGTTGATTATGGATATGAGGAAGGCACAACGCAGTCCTATTTTACAGTTACATCAATTAAAGAGTTCCTATCTGACTTTGAAATTGTTGATTTTAACATTATTTACAACACAGATGAAAACGGAAATCCTAGAAATAAACGTGCTCATCTTGTGATAAAGAATATAAAATAAGGAGTCTTTATAATGGAGTACAGCATCAGATTTGCAGAAAAAAAAGATACAGATGCGATAATGAAGTTTATTGACACATATTGGCGTAAGAATCATATTTTGTCTCGTGATAAGCAACTTTTTGAGTGGCAATATGGTGATGAAGAAGATAAGCTAAATATCATTATAGGTGTAGATAGTGATAATAATATTCAAGGGATGCTTGGATTTGTTAAGTATGGATTATCACAGAATCAGGATATAGCACTTGCATTGTGGAAGGCAAATCCTGCAACAGGATTTTTGGGTGTAAAGATATTGAAGTATCTTATGGAAAATTTATCATACAGAGGGATTGTTTGCCCTGGAATTAATTTTAAAACCACATCAAAAATATATGAACTCGTCGGTATGAAAGTTAGTACAATGGTTCAATGGTATAGGTTGGCAGACAAGGATGAATACCTCATAGCAAAGGTCCTGGATAATAAAATACCAAAAATTAACAATTATGAAAAAAAATTTAAGTTGAAAGAGGTAGGTTCCATTGACGAGTTGCGAGAAATATTTAATTTTGATGCTGGTGAGTTACAATTACAGATTCCTTTTAAAAGTGAGTGGTATATTGAAAAAAGATATTTCAAGCATCCCATCTATCGGTACAGGATATATGCTTTAGTGGGAAATGAGCAAAAAGCAACATCAATAATTGTGTTAAGGGTGCAGGATTGCAATGATTCACATGCTTTAAGATGGATTGATTACATAGGTGATCATGAGAATATCAGCTATATTACAAATGAATTAGATGAATTGATGGATGAGCTAGATTGTGAATACATTGATGTTTATGAGGCGGGAATAAAGGATGACATTCTTTCTGATGCCGGTTGGTTGAGGGTTGAGGAAAATGGAAATATTATTCCAGACTATTTTTCTCCGTTCGAGCATAGGAAAGTTGATATTCACTATTCTACGAGTAATGGTGAAGCTGTCCTTTTCAAAGGTGACGGCGACCAGGACAGACCGAATTAGAAGGAAGGGAATATAGATAATGGGTTATTTCTCCTATCCGTTAGATACAAAAGTATTGTTGCGTAAAAAACTGGCAATAAAGAAAGAACTTCTTCAGCAGGATATAAACTGGATTTCAAAAAGAGTCGCCGTTTTAGGCGGCTCTACGACTAATGAGATTGTTGATCAATTAGAGCTGGCATTGCTGCATCATGGTATACACGCAGAGTTTTATCAATCTGAGTATGGAAAATTCTGGGAAGATGGGATGTTTGGAGACTCTACCATAGATAGTTTTTCACCGGATATTATTTATATCCACACGAATTGGAGAAATATTCAGGTGTTTCCATCTATGGGAGATAAGCCGGATGATGTGGATAGGCTCATTAACGATGAGTATAACCGATATATGCAGCTATGGCAGAGGCTAAAAGAAAAATATAAGTGTCCGATCATTCAAAATAATTTCGATCGCCCTGCATACAGATTGATGGGAAATAGGGATATATGGGATTACAGAGGAAAAGGTAATTTCATATCACGAATGAATCAAAAATTCTACGAGTATGCTCAGGAACAGACAGCATTTTTCATAAATGACATCGATTATATAGCGCAGAGCTATGGGCTTACAGAATGGTCAGATTCGTTATATTGGAATATGTACAAGTATATGTGTCCTGTGAATGCCATTCCATATATATCGCTTAGTGTCGCCAACATCATAAAATCGATTTTCGGAAAGAACAAGAAACTGCTTGCGTTGGATCTGGATAATACTATTTGGGGTGGCGTTGTCGGTGACGATGGAGTTGATGGTATAAAAATAGGGAAAGAGATTCCACAGGGGCAATCATATTATGCGTTTCAGGAATACTGTAAACAGTTGCAGCAGATAGGGGTTGTTTTGGCTGTTGATTCTAAGAATGACGAAGATAATGCGATGGCTGGTCTTAAACATCCGGACGGAGTATTAAGACCGGAGGATTTTGTGGTAATCAAGGCTAATTGGCTTCAAAAGGATCAGAATTTAAGGGATATGTCAGATGAATTGTCATTAGGGCTGGACAGCTTTGTTTTTGTTGATGATAATCCGGCGGAACGTGAAATTGTCAAGAAACAGTTGCCGTATGTGGCAGTTCCAGATATTAGCAGTGCAGAAAATTATATAAAAGAAATTGACAGAGAAGGATATTTTGAGGTTACGGAGCTATCTACGGAGGATTTACATAAGACAGATCAGTATAAAGCGAGATCATCCGCCAGAAATGCGCAGGCTGCCTTTGCAGACTATTCTGAATATCTTAAGAGTCTGGAAATGAAGGCTATTATTACAGGATTCGATGCAATTAGCATAGGAAGAATATCGCAGCTTACTAACAAATCAAATCAGTTTAACCTGACGACAAAAAGGTGCACCGAAGAAGATATCAGAAATATGCAGGAGGACAAGAGTTATATTTGTCTTTGCGGCAGGCTGATTGATAAATTCGGCGATAATGGTATTGTAACCGTTGTTGCCGGGGAAATAATAGATGATGCGCTACATATAAGATTGTGGCTCATGAGCTGCCGTGTTCTTAAGCGGGAGCTTGAAGATGTCATGATGAATGTTCTTGTAGAGCGTGCGGCAGAATATGGTATAAAAACGATAATTGGATACTATTATCCTACACCAAAGAACGGCATTGTAAAAGAGTTTTTTAGAGATATGGGTTTTATTTTATCATCAGGTGATGAAGATGGAAACACAAGATGGAAAATGGAAGTGGCTGAATATAAGCTCAGAGATACTCAGATTGGCTTAGATGTGACAGGCTTGTAGATTACAAGCATATAAAAAGGGAAATACTGACATAGCACGCAAGACCTTTGGAATGAAAATTTCCAGAGGTCTTCTTTTTTTGCGAAAAATCCCCATCGGGGGTTTAAGAGCCTGAAATTCCTTTGACTGGGATATGAGAGGAAGTATTCCGGGAAAGGACGGGCGGAGAAATGGTCGTAACTGTAGAGGAACTGAAAAGGATGGAGGATGCCGATATCCGGGATCTGAAGCGTGAGGAGCTGGATG
>CAJOQF010000145.1 GCA_905236295.1 uncultured Eubacterium sp.
GATCGGAAAAGAGATACATGACAAGTTCGGCATCAATGAGATGGAAGTCACAGATGAGGTTTTTGAGTCTGAGGCGTCAAAAGTATTTGACGAAGCAGAGAACAGGATGCATACTATAAAAGCTGTTATGTATGCAACATTAGAGCACAACAAATAAGGATCATAGAAGATGAAGGCAAAACTTCTTCACAAGTTGAGGAATACTGAGGAATATATTTCGGGACAGAGCATATGCGATGAGTTCGGCGTGACCCGCGCTGCGATATGGAAGGCTATCGAGCAGCTGCGCAATGAGGGTTATGTGATAGATGCGGTGCGCAACAAGGGATACAAGCTGGTTGAGGTGCCGGAGCTCTTGTCCAAAAAAGAGATAGAGAGTATCCGCGAAACAAAATGGCTCGGCAGCAGGATAGAATACCATGCCCAGATAGATTCGACCAACAATGAGGCAAAGAGGATCGCCGAAAACGGAGCGCCACACGGGACGATCGTTGTGGCGGATGAGCAGATTTCCGGCAGGGGACGAATGGGCAGAGGATTTTCATCTCCGCCGGGGCAGGGGCTTTGGTTTACATACATCCTTCGACCTGAGATTGACCCGATGGATGCGTCGATGCTCACCATAGTAATGGCTATGGCTGTACGAAAGGCCATAGCTGATTTTACGGGATTAGATATAAAAATAAAGTGGCCGAATGATATTATTATAGACGGCAGAAAAATTTGTGGTATACTTACCGAGATGAGCGCTCAGCCGGACATGATAAATTATGTTGTTATCGGAACCGGAATAAATGTACTAAACCGCATTTTTCCGGAGAATATCCGAAACAGGGCGACATCCCTGTTCATTCAGACCGGCAAAAAATACAAGAGAGCAGAGCTTTTGGAACGGATCAATCAGGAGTTTGAAAAGTATTACGAACAGTTCATGCAGTCGAAGAATCTTGGGATCATGGCTGCGTTGTACAATTCAAACATGGCAGGTCGTGGAAGCGAAGTGACCGCGACATCCCCTTCGACATCCATAAAGGGAATAGCAAGAGGAATCACCGAGCGCGGAGAGCTTATGATACAGACAGATGACAAGATAGAATATGTGACCTCGGGCGAGGTTTCGATAGCAGGTGTATATGGAGTTTAACGAAGATGAGATCATTCTGTGTGTAGCGAATGCCTATACAAAGAGTTTTTATGTAGGGGAGGGTTTTAAAAATCTTCCTCAGAGTATTTTGGATGAATTAAAGATAATGTGCGTCCTTTTTACAGAAGATATAGGGGGCATACTCATTCTCAAGTTTGACGAGGATGGAAATCTGGAATATGAGACAAGGAATGCGCCGGATGATTTCGGCTATGATGAGATAGGAAGCGTTCTTAAGATCAAACAGTTTCAGAGAGAGAAGAGAGAATTGATGGAATCGCTAGAGAACTATTACAGAGTGGTATTTTTCGGCGAAGAATTGGAGGAAGAGTAAGGTGCTTTTGACAATAGACGTTGGTAATACCAATATCACACTGGGTGTTTTCGATGGAAAGAATCTGTGGGCGACATTCCGCCTGACCACAAAGTGGCAGAGAACTTCCGATGAATACGGAGCGGTCATTTTAGATCTTTTGGAACAAAACAGTATAGACAAGGACAGGATTGCCGATGTTATCGTGGCATCAGTTGTGCCGAATGTTATGCATTCGTTGGTGAGCGCGGTTATAAAATATTTTGACATACGACCGGTCATAGTCGAGGCGGGTATAAAAACCGGAATAAGGATAGCGACCGAAAATCCCAGACAGATCGGTGCGGACAGGATCGTTGATGCGGTTGCGGCTTATGAATTGTACGGCGGACCTTGTCTGGTCATCGATTACGGTACAGCGACGACGTTTGACCTGGTAGATGAGAAAGGTTCATTTATTGCGGGAGTCACGGCTCCGGGCATCCAGACCAGTGCAAACGCTCTCGCAGGAACAGCTGCAAAGCTTCCGGAGGTCGAGATCAGAAAACCAAAGTCGATACTTGCACAGGAGACAATTTCAAGTATGCAGGCAGGTCTGTTTTTCGGACAGGTCGGAGCGACGGAATACATTGTTAAAAACATGAAAAAAGAGAGCGGACTGGATATAAAGGTAGTCGCTACGGGAGGTCTCGGCACCATAATCGCCAATGAGACAGATTGCATAGATATCTACGATCCAACACTCACTCTTCAGGGAATGAGACTGATATATGAAAAACAAGGCAGGCGCAGACGATGAAAGAATTCATACACAGCCTGTCTATTGGTGATGTAGAGCTTTCCAACAATCTTATACTTGCTCCTATGGCGGGCGTAAGTGACTTGCCGTTTAGAAGACTTTGCAAGGAGCAGGGAGCGGGTCTTGTCTGTTCGGAGATGGTGTCGGCGAAAGCGATACTTTACAAGAATAAGAATACAAATGCTCTGCTTGAGACTGCGGATGACGAGCATCCGGTTTCAATCCAGCTTTTTGGCTCGGATCCGGATATTGTCGGAGAGATTGCGGCTGCTATTGAGGAACGACCGTTTGAGATACTCGATTTTAATATGGGATGTCCTATGCCAAAGATTGTCAATAACGGCGAGGGCTCCGCATTACTCAAAGACATAAAACTGTCGGAAAAAGTGCTGACATCGCTTGTTCGCTCGACAAAAAAGCCTGTGACGGTTAAGATACGAAAGGGCTTTGATGATGACAATATATGCGCGGTGGAGTTCGCGCGCATGGCTGAGAGCAGCGGAGTAGCTGCGATTGCAGTGCATGGACGAACCCGAGAGGAATACTACAGCGGAGAGGTTGATTGGGATATCATCCGAAAGGTAAAAGAGGCTGTTAAGATCCCTGTCATTGGAAACGGTGATATCAAGACTCCGGCGGATATAGAGCGGATGTACGAGCAGACGGGGTGCGACGCGTTTATGATAGGTCGTGCCAGTCGTGGAAACCCGTGGATATTTTCGGATATCCTAAAATACTACTCCGGAGAGCCGATCCCACAGAGAAGTTTTGATGAGATATGTGAGATGATACTGCGCCATGCCCGGATGCAGTTGGAATACAAGGGAGAATTTACCGCAATCAGGGAGCTCAGAAAACATGCGGCGTGGTACATAAGCGGGTATCACGGCGCGGCGAAGATGAGAGCGACCATAAATGAGATAGAAAGCTATGAGGGGCTTGAGCGGCTGCTAAGGGGCGCTTGATACCCGGAATATATAAATAATGAGCGAAGGAGGTGAGATGAAATGAGATATGTCGGACTTGAAGAAATAATTCCCGGTATGAAGCTGTCACAGCCGCTTAGAGATGTGGACGGCAGGATGCTTCTCGGTGAGGGATGTATTTTGAACGAGTCCTATGTGGGTAAGCTGCAGGATTTTGGTTTTGATGGGATATATATAGAGGACGAGTGGTCAAAAGGCGTAGAAATAGCTCCTGTCATTTCGCCAAAACTCAAGAATAAAGCGATGGACAGTGTCAGAGCTATGGATGTTGACGCATGTATTGAGTGCGCGAAGAGCATTGTCGACGCAATCCTGAGCAACGGGAATATCTCGCTTGATATGGCAGACCTGCGAAGCTATGATAACTACACCTATGCGCACTCCGTAAATGTCGGTGTCATTGCATGTATAATCGGAATGGGAAAAGGAGGATTTACGGAAAAGGATATGGAGGGGCTGGTTTTGGCAGGGCTTCTTCATGACCTCGGAAAACTCCAGATACCGAATGAGATTCTGAACAAGAACGGAAGGCTTACTCCGGAGGAGTTTGCACTTATAAAGGAACATCCGAAGCTCTCATATGAGCTGTTGTCGGACAGGTGGGAAATATCCGTTTTTGTAAAAACTGCGGTAAAGTATCACCATGAAAATGTGGATGGCAGCGGGTACCCGGATGGATTGAAGGGTGATATGCACACTGACTTTATCAAAATTCTCCATGTGGCGGATGTGTATGATGCCCTTATATCAAAGAGACCGTACAAGAAGCCGTTTTCACCTCATGAGGTTGTGGAATACATGATGGGAAATTGTGGAACGCTCTTTGACAAGGAGATGGTGGATATACTTCTCAAGTATGTCTCGCTGTATCCGAAGGGAACCGAGGTTAATCTCTCTGACGGACGAATAGCTCTCGTTATAGAGAACTCCGCAGAGCACAACTTAAGACCTATAGTTCGCTTGAAGAGCGGTGAGGAAATAGACCTCTGCAAGACTTTGAGTCTTACGATTACAGATGCAAGAGACAATGATGAGGAAATACTCAAGGCCGAGAAAGAACGTGAAGAGATGATCGAGGCCAGCAAGCAAATTGGTAAGAAATGATAAAATCGTGTTTAAACTTTTTGTTTAACGCGCTTATTTTACGCATATTATCATTGAGAGCTCTTGACGTTCATAGGTATTAAGTGCTAAGATAACTTTCACATAATATATCATAATGCCGATTTGATCACTTAGAAAGGGGACTGTACTTATGGAAGAGAACATGACAGTAGAGCAGGCGACAGCAACGACACAGCAGAAAACAACAACCAAACAAAAGCAGCTCAAGGCAGTGGGGAGACCATATCAGAAGATAGTTTTTCAGACTACCGTAATCAATGTGATTCTCCTGGCAGCATTTATAGCCATTATGTTGATCACTATGAGCAATATGAAGAGTATGGAGAATACGGCCGTAACAGCATCAACAAATATGGCGGAGGTTCTTGAAAAGGTATCCGATTTCAGGGCAGATATTATAACGATAGATTCCCTTGTCCATGAGGCAGTCGGAGCAATCGGAGAAGATGCAAAAGTTGAAGAGCTCGAGGGATACAAGTCAGAGTTTGAAAACATTCTTCTTGATATTCAGGGGATAGGCGAATATCTCGGAACAAGCATCCTTGTAACCCAGAGTGAAGAAGGGGCAGCAGCCAGTGCCGCATCTGAGGAGGCCGGAATGGCTTTTACGGCTGATGCCGCACAGATATTTGATTCGTCTGTCGCGCTTGATAAGATGGGTGCAGTTCAGGTTATGCTTGGATCCTACGAGGAGAATTACCAGGCAACGCTTGGAGCGCTTTCTGATGTAACTGCCGCAACAAAGGGGTTGGTGGACGGAATTCCGGCATACCTCGGACAGTCATTTAATAAGGCTGTAAGAGTTATGATAATCGGTATCGCTGTATTTGTAGTTCTTATAATAATAGGAATTCTCTTAAGCGTATTCAAGATAGGAAGAGTTATCAACAGGATTGCCGGTGAGGTCAACACTATCATCAGAAAGATTGACAGCGGTGAGGGTGACCTTACGATGAGGGTCGAGACACAGACCGGTTCTGAGCTCCATGCGATCGTTGCCGGAATCAACAACTTTATTGAGACTCTCCAGGGCATAATGAAGAATGTCAAGAACGGCGCTGTCGTATTAAACGGCTCTGCCGATTCAATGA
The DNA here is from genome assembly GCA_905236295.1 of uncultured Eubacterium sp. Taxonomy (GTDB): domain Bacteria; phylum Bacillota; class Clostridia; order Lachnospirales; family Lachnospiraceae; genus Eubacterium_C. The sequence goes on from CAJOQF010000145.1 coordinate 5,459, forward strand.
CCGCAAGGATTCAAAAGACCAGCGACAGCATAACCAATACATCCGCAGCACATGAGGAACTCGCAGCCAGCATGGACACAGTAGCCATGACAACCGGCGAGATGAACGAGAAGATGGATGAGGTAAGAGGCGCAGCGGATGATATCCGCGATGAGGCATCAAAGGGCGTCGAGACTGCAAATGAGATTCAGCGCGAAGCCGATCAGATCAAATCTGAGGCCATCCAGAAGAAGGAGGATACCGGAAGCAAGATGGCACAGCTCAGCTCGATTCTCGAAGAATCTGTTAAAAACAGTGAGCAGGTTAGCGAGATCGAAGGTCTTACAGGACAGATCCTTGATATCGCATCACAGACCAACCTCCTTGCGCTCAATGCTTCTATCGAGGCTGCCCGTGCAGGTGAGGCAGGAAGAGGATTCGCAGTCGTTGCCGAGGAGATCAGCGCACTTGCGGACAACAGCCGCCAGACAGCCGGTGAGATTCAGGAAATCTCAAGCAAGGTTACGGGCGCTGTAAAGACTCTTTCCGACAACGCTATGGAGGTTATTGAGTTCATCAATACAACTGTTATCGGAGATTATGACGCGTTTGTTGAAACAAGTGAGAAGTATGAAAATACAGCCCATATTATGGATGAGCTTCTTGAGGAGTTTACCGGCAAGGCCGACAATCTTACTCTTATCACCGATGAGATGGCAAATTCCATCGCAGCTATAGATGCGTCGGTACAGGAATCTTCCGATGCAATAAACCTCTCTGCAAACAACGCGACAGAGATGGTCGGTGAAATCCAGGGTATCGGAGATGCCATGGATGAGAACAACCGTGTCACAGAGCAGCTATCAGAGAGCACCAGAAAGTTCACAACGCTGTAGAAGGCGATATAATGCGATGTGTAACATCGCGCATGATACCCGGTTTGTGTTATAAACCGGGTTTTGTATATCTCGGTTTGTAGAGAATGAAACTTTGGTTGACAATGGATATGTTCTTAGGTATAATGTCAATTTGTATAAGTGTAATTATACTTAGGTTGGAAGTATATAAGAAACTAAATTTAAGGAAGGTTATCTACTGAGATGGAAAAGAAGAATCTACTTACATATGAGGGTCTTCAGAAGCTCGAGCAGGAGCTTGAGGATCTCAAGGTTGTAAAGCGTAAAGAAGTTTCACAGAAGATAAAAGAGGCACGCGAGCAGGGTGATCTCTCAGAGAACGCTGAGTACGATGCAGCAAAGGATGAGCAGAGAGATATCGAGGCGCGTATCGAGGAGATCGAGAAAATCCTCAAAAACGCAGATGTCGTTGTTGAAGATGAGATCGACCTTGACAAGATAAATGTAGGATGTAAGGTTCGCATATATGACTGCGAATTCGAGGAGGAGCTCGAGTACAAGATCGTCGGATCGACAGAGGCAAGCTCACTCCAGGGTAAGATTTCAAACGAGTCTCCTGTAGGAAAAGCACTTATCGGTGCAAAGGTTGGAGATGTTGTGGATGTGGAGACACAGTCAGGTGTGCTCCAGTACAAAGTATTAGAGATACAGAGGTCAAATTAATATGGCAGATCAGAATAATAAGCCGCAGGACACCAACCAGCTCTTACAGATAAGACACGAAAAGCTGGACAACCTTGTGGAAAAGGGTAAAAACCCGTTTGTTATAACAAAATATAATCAGACTCATCACAGCATTGAGATCAAAGATGCTTTTGATGAGCTCGAGGGAAAGGAAGTATCCATTGCCGGACGTATCATGTTCAAGCGCGTTATGGGAAAAGCTTCCTTCTGCAATGTCAGAGATCTTCAGGGAGATATACAGGCTTATATTACCAGAGATGACATCGGAGATGACAATTATGCCGATTTCAAGAAATATGATGTGGGTGACATTGTCGGAATAAAAGGTTTCGTATTCAAAACAAAGACCGGAGAGATTTCCGTACACGCAAAAGAAGTGACTCTTCTTTCCAAGAGTTTACAGATACTTCCGGAGAAGTTCCACGGACTCACCGACACAGATCTCCGCTACAGACAGAGATATGTGGATCTCATAATGAACGCTGACGTAAAGACAACATTCATCGCCAGATCAAAGGTTATATCTTCAGTGAGACGTTACCTTGATGAGCAGGGATTCATGGAAGTTGAGACCCCGATGCTTGTTGCAAATGCAGGTGGAGCTGCTGCAAGACCGTTCGAGACACATTTCAATGCCTTGAATGAGGATCTCAAGCTCAGGATCTCACTTGAGCTCTATTTGAAGAGGCTTATCGTCGGTGGAATGGAGCGCGTATATGAGATCGGACGAGTTTTCAGAAACGAGGGACTCGACACCAGACACAATCCGGAGTTCACACTTATGGAGCTCTATCAGGCATACACAGATTATCACGGCATGATGGATCTCACAGAGAATCTCTACCGTTATGTGGCCAGAGAGGTTACAGGTTCAGAGGTGATTACCTACGGTGAGCACACCATTGACTTCTCAAAGCCGTTTGAGAGAATAACCATGGTTGACGCTGTTATGAAGTATGCGGGCGTTGACTTCAACAATATCAAGGATACAAAGGCAGCAAAGATGATCGCGGATGAGAGAGGTATCGAATATGAAGATCGTCATGAGAAGGGCGACATCTTAAACCTCTTCTTCGAAGAGTACGTAGAGGATAAGCTTATCCAGCCTACGTTCGTAATGGATCATCCTGTAGAGATTTCACCTCTCACAAAGAAAAAGCCTGATAATCCGGACTATGTTGAGAGATTTGAGTTCTTCTTAAATGGATGGGAGATGGCAAATGCATACTCTGAGCTGAACGATCCTATCGACCAGCGCGAGCGTTTCGCTGCACAGGAGAAGCTTTTCGCAGCCGGAGATGACGAGGCAAACCGCACAGACGAGGACTTCTTAAACGCACTCGATATCGGCATGCCACCGACAGGTGGTATCGGATTCGGTATCGACCGTATGGTAATGATCATGACAAACTCGCCGGCGATAAGAGACGTATTACTCTTTCCGACCATGAAATCGCTCGGCGGTGAGAAAAAGAGTTCGACATCATCATCAAACGATGAAACCGGATTCTTTACTCCGAACAACA
>CAJOQF010000146.1 GCA_905236295.1 uncultured Eubacterium sp.
CCCCGGCGTTTTCGCATATTTTTCAAGCGTGGGCGCCAGGGCCGTGAAATCCTGCTCATCATACAAGTAATTTTCGTTAGCCATTTGTCCCCTCCTTTATAATCAAGTTTGTTATAACTTTAACATACCGATTATTCAGGGGCAAGTTCTTGGCAAAAAGCATAAGAGCACAAAGTGCACTAAATAAAAAACATTGTACGACAATCAGGGCACCGCATTCGCAGCACCCTGGAAATGATTTCGGGATTAATATCCTGTTTTTTCAGTATAATGTGTGTGGAGAAGATGATGCGCCTTCTCTGAGCCCGGTTTTCCGAGATACTCTTCATAGAGTTTCTTGATCGCCGGATTCTCATGAGACTTTCTGATCGCCTTGCCCTCATCTTCCTTAAGAAGAGCCTGCTGGCGAGCAAAGAGCACAGACTCATCACCGTGATGATACGGCTGTCCTCCTCCGTTTATACATCCACCCGGACAAGCCATTATCTCTATTGCATGATAATTGTTCGGGTTGCCTGCCTTTATCTCTTCCATGATAGCTCTCGCATTTGCAAGACCTGATGAAATCACAAGGTTTAATGTGGTTCCCTTGATATCAACATGTGCCACCTTGATTCCGTATGAAGCCTCGCGCACATCCTCAAACTCAACCTTTTCGAGAGTCTCCCCTGTCATGGTCTCGTATGCGGTACGAAGCGCTGCCTCCATAACTCCACCTGCCTTTCCGAAGATTACTGAAGCTCCGGTAGACTCACCAAGCGGCTCGTCGAAATCCTCATCCTCGAGATTATCAAAGTTGATATTCATTCTGCGGATAAGAGCTCCGAGCTCTCTGGTTGTGATGGAGATGTTTGTATCCTGATCTCCGTCCTCTCCGAGCTCTGATCTTGATGACTCGTACTTCTTGGATGTACAAGGCATAACAGATACTACAACGAGGTCTTTTCTGTCGATTCCCATCTTCTCTGCAAGATATGACTTGGCGATAGAGCCAAACATTGCCTGCGGCGAACGAGCGCTTGATGGGAGATCCAAATACTCCGGATACTGTGACTCTATAAATCTGATCCATGCCGGACAGCATGAAGTCATAAGCGGAAGTGAAGTCTTCTCGCCGTTCAAGAACTTGGTCACACGATCAAGAAGCTCTGTTGACTCCTCCATGATCGTAAGATCAGCTGCAAAGTCTGTATCGAACACTCTGTCGAATCCGATCCTTCTGAGAGCTGCAGCCATCTTTCCGGTAACGCTTGTTCCCGGCTCAAGACCGAACTCCTCACCGAGAGCAGCTCTTACAGACGGCGCAGTATTAACAACTACGGTCTTGGTCTCGTCACCGATCGCATCGATAACCTTCTGTGTATTGTCTATTACAGTGAGAGCTCAGACCGGACAAACCTGTACGCACTGTCCACAGTATGTACAAACAGTATTGTCAAGCGGTGTATTGAATGAAGTTCCAACGCAGGCGTCAAATCCACGGCCTACCGCTGAGAGAGCTCCAACCGACTGAACCTCATTACATGCAGTCTCGCAGCGACGGCACATGATACATTTTGTCATGTCACGTCTGATCGCCTTTGATTTGTCGATAGGGTATGTAGAGATTGAATCTCCGTGCAGACGAATCTGTCTGATTCCAAGCCTGTCGGCAAGCGCCTGAAGCTCACACTCTCCGGACTTATCGCAAATAAGACAATCCTTCGGATGATCTGAAAGAAGAAGCTCCATAACTGTTCTTCTCTCCTCCAATACCTTTGCGGTATTAGTGTGCACTTCCATATCCGGAACTACCGGTGTAGCGCATGCCGGTGCGAGATTTCTTCTGCCCGCAACCTCAACAACACACACACGGCATGAAGCCGGTTTATTTAAAAATCCTATTTTTTCCATTTCCATATGGCAGAGAGTCGGGATATAAACGCCCACCTGCTTGGCAGCATCAAGTATAGTTGCTCCGGCAGCTACTTCGGTCTCTATGCCATCTATAGTTATTTTTAACATATCAGCCATTTTTTATTTAACTCCTTTCACAACTAACGTTTAGATATAGCGTTGAAACGACAGATATCTATACATACGCCACACTTTAAGCATTTTTCCTGATCGATCTTGTGCGCCATCTTAAGGCCACCAGAGATAGCCTCGCCCGGACAGTGCTTTGTACAAAGGCCGCAACCTTTACATTTTCCAGGATCAACCATGTATGAAAGAAGTGCCTGACAACGTCCCGCAGGACAACGCTTGTCAACTACATGAACTATATATTCGTCCTCAAATGACTTCAAGGTAGAGAGAACAGGGTTCGGAGCTGTCTGTCCGAGTCCGCAGAGCGCAGTGTCCTTGATAGTCTGAGAAAGACGCTTGAGCTCGTCAATATGCTCCATCGTTCCTCTTCCTTCGGTGATATCCGTAAGGAGCTCGGAAAGTCTGGTTGTTCCGACTCTACATGATGTACATTTACCGCATGACTCCTCCTGAGTGAACTCGAGATAAAACTTGGCAACAGCCGGCATACAGTCATCCTCGTCCATTACGATCATTCCACCTGAACCCATCATTGAGCCCTTTGCGATAAGGTTATCGAAATCGATCGGTGTATCAAGGTCATCCTCTGTCAGACATCCGCCCGAAGGTCCACCGGTCTGAACAGCCTTGAATCTATTTCCGTTCTTGATTCCGCCACCGATCTCATATATAACTTCGCGCAGAGTGGTACCCATAGGAACCTCGATAAGTCCTACGTTGTTTACCTTTCCTGCCAAAGCGAATACCTTTGTTCCCGGGCTCTTCTCTGTACCGATCGAACGGAACCAGTCTGCGCCCTTTAAGAGGATCATAGGTACGTTTGCGAAAGTCTCTACATTATTAACGTTGGTTGGCTTGCCCCAGAAACCTTTCTCTGCCGGGAATGGCGGTTTTGTGGTAGGCTCTCCACGTTTACCTTCCATAGAGTGAATGAGCGCTGTCTCCTCACCGCAGACAAACGCGCCCGCGCCGAACATAAGCTCAATATCAAAGTTGAAATCTGTGCCGAGAATGTTGTTGCCGAGAAGGCCATACTCTCTCGCCTGCGCGATAGCCTTGTTAAGTCTCTCGATTGCAAGCGGGTACTCAGCACGGATATATACACGACCCTGTGTTGCTCCTATAGCGTATCCGCAGATAGCCATAGCCTCGATAACGCTGTTCGGATCACCCTCCAAAACAGATCTGTCCATGAATGCACCCGGATCACCCTCGTCCGCATTACATACGACGTACTTCTGATCATCCTCATATCCTCTGGCGAACTGCCACTTGAGACCTGTTGAGAATCCTGCTCCGCCTCGTCCGCGAAGTCCTGATTTCTTAACCTCTTCGATAACCTCTACAGGTGTCATCTCAGTGATACATTTTGCGAGAGCTGCATATCCGTCACGAGCGATGTACTCGTTGATGTTCTCCGGATCGATAACGCCGCAGTTTCTAAGGACAATTCTCAACTGCTTCTGCTGATCCTCGAGCTCAGCCGGATCGCTGATGCGATCGTTTGTGCCCTTGATCCTATAGAGCATTCTGTCGATCTTTTTGCCCTTTACTATATGTTCAGCGACAATCTCAATTGCATCCGAAGGTCTAACCCTCGTATAAACTGTATTGTCCGGAAGTATCTTTACTATAGGACCCTGATCACAGAATCCGAAACAACCGGTTGTAAGTACCTTGCATTCCTCGGTCAAACCGGCACGTCTTACCTCATCCTGAAGTGCTGCCACGATATCGTCAGATCTTGAGGACTGGCAACTCGTACCACCACATACAAGGATATGATATTTATAATCTGCCATAATTAAATCTCCTCCTTATCCTATCGTGATCTTTTTGTGTTTTTCGTTGATGATACCGTCTATGAGCTCACCGTTTTTGATCGTCTTCTCTACAATATCGCGAACCTTGAATGTGTCAACGTCGCCGTAGATGATGGATTCTTTTCCATGCTGTACGATCTCAATAGTCGGCTCTGCGTAGCAGTAGCCCATACAACCGGTCTGTGTCACGATACAATTGTCCATTCCCTGGCGCTCGAACTCTTCTTTAAACTCTTTCATGACTTCTTTTGCGCCGGCAGCTATACCGCAGGTTGCCATAGCAACTCTGACCTGTACCATATCCTTACCGTTTTTACCTTTTTTATCAAGCGACATGTCTTTCTTCGCCTGATCTTTTATCTTTTTTAACTCTTTAAGAGATTTTATCTTTGCCATATCATCCTCCTATTTACAATCAGCAAGTATCTCGTCTACGGAATCCGGCGTAACACGTCCGTATACACGGTCACCTACCATAACGACCGGTGCAAGACCGCACGCACCTACGCACCTGAGTGTACGAAGTGAGAATTTGCCATCCGGGGTAGTCTCTCCGAGACCGATATCGAGTCTCTTTTTGAACTCTTCGAGGATCTTGTCAGCACCGCGGACATAGCACGCAGTTCCAAGACACACCGAAATATCGTATTTACCCTTGGAATTCATTGTAAAGAAGGAGTAGAAGCTGACTACGCCGTAAACTTTTGATACGGGGATATCGAGCTTCTTTGCCACATGCGCCTGAACCTCGGCCGGAAGATATCCGAAAATATCCTGGGCACGATGCAAAACAGTTATGAGCGCACCGTTCTTCTCCTGCAGCGAATCGATGTATTTGTCTAATTCTTCAAACATCTTAACGCTTTCGTTGGTTTCATTATTGTTTGCCATAATTCCCTCCTAGATTACTTTTTTATGTATATACTAACTATATGTATACATACTTACCGTTTGTATACAGGATTACTAATTGTATACACACTTACCTTTCTGTAACCACATTCCTATATATTATTACCGTTTATGTCTCATGTCAAATACAAAATATACAATGAATTATTTTTTTTAATTATTTTTTTTGTCAAATCTTACAATAAATGTATTTATATAGATACAAAGAGGGATCTAAACCACTAAGATTTATCCCTCTTTGATAATTATTTTACACTTATTGCATTATTTACTCTTTATTC
>CAJOQF010000147.1 GCA_905236295.1 uncultured Eubacterium sp.
AGTATGACAGCTCCTACCATAGAAAAATAACTGTTCAAAGTGAAGAATTTTTCTTCCGCTGATTGATATTTCAGCGGCGATCTATAAGCACCAGCTTCCGGTGTTTTCCGACGCAAAACTCCAAAAATCAACGCCGGAAACAGGAATACGATGATACAAATAAGCAGGATGATACCAGCAGCGAACACCGTTAAAATGACCTGTTCAAAGCCGGAGTGGGATTCTGTCAGATAGAATACGGCGTATTTATCGTTGAGGCTGCATTTCCCATAATATTTTTTTCCATAGATTTTGACATAGCCAAAATAATTATTGTAAATGGATGATTCCGGTATGCCGACATCAACGGCGTTTTCTCCATTCATCGTATTGTCCGAAGAATAGGCGATCGTCGCCTTTTCTCGGTTGATGCATAAAATGAGGTTGTTGTTTCCAACGTAATTTCTGATCGTACTGCTGAGGCGAATGCTGTTTGTCGTGTTTCGGATGTTGTTTGGCAATACCGTGATGATCAATGCGCCGTCCGTTTCGTTGTTCTCTCCTGTAATGCGGACGCCGATCAGTTGATCATATTGTCCGGTGAGCTGATTGTTCATCGGATCCTGCACATAGTAATCTACGCCCTGAAGCAGACGGTCAAAATCAGATGTACGCTCGTCCTTGTCCTTTGTGATCTTCAGTCCGGTCAGAGATGAGTCGGAATCGACTTCATTGCCGTCTTTATCAAATAACACCATATATTCGATGTCAAGGGCAGAGCTCAGACGCTGCATGTCTTCCTTGTTGCGCAATTCGGGTTCTTGGGAAAGGATTTTTCCGGCAATCTGTGCCTGATTGAGATATTGCTTGTTGAACAGGTCAGCATAATTTTGCTTTTGTTCTTCATTTTTATTGAGGGTTTCAATGATCTGATCCGCCTTCTGTGCGTCAGCATTGGCTCGCTCGTATTGAATTGTCAGCGTGTTTAAAAAGGCGATTGTTATCATAATGATGAAAACGCCGCAGATTCCGATCACGCCAATCTGCTTCCACGATTTTAAAATTCGCAGATGCTCCTGTTTGTCTTGTGTAGAGTCTTTTTCCAATGCAAGAAATATGCTATAGGCGCTCATCAGCGTGATCAGCATAATGCACAGGTAGATTTGCGGGTAGAGGATATATATTACATTTTTCTTTAATATATCCAGATCCTGAACAAACAAAACATAAGAATTTTGGTCGGGAATATAGGTTGTTGAACCACAATATAATTTATTGTTGATTTTATAAAGTCCAAAGGGAATATCGTTCAGATCGTCGATCGTGATTCCGGTGGCAAGGGCATCCTCATCTCGGAGCTTTTCCGGATAGTTGAAGGTGTAATCCTTGCTTGAAACGACATAGGCTTCTATTTCGGTGCGGTCTATGATGCCTTCTAGGATACGCGACCATGAGAAAGCATTTTTTCCAAGAGCTTCAAATTCATCTACATCAGCTTCGATTACAGCCTCGCGGGTTTCACTGATTTTTGCAGCAAAATAGACAAGCTCTTCCTCTTGGTATATGACAGAGAAGGGCTGGTATTCCTCTTCAGTGAAAACATCTCGTAATTGATTGTAAATAGCCCGCTGATAATTGCGTCTTGTACTATTTGCCGATGCAGTCACTTCTCCATTTTGATCTAAGATCAGAGCATTTTTTACCTCCAGCAGGCTTGCCAGATCTTGCATTTTTTTATCTGTCTCTTCAAAGGTATCGTCGTATTTTGCGATGTATGCGAGAGTGTCTGCTTTTGACTGATAGCGTTTTGTCAGGGCATTCAGATCCTGAGCATAGGTTTTTTTCAACCGATTGATTGATTCTCTGATGAGATTTGTATCTATATTTTGGGAAGAATCCTCAGAATCCGGTTCTTTATCTGAAGCATCCGTGCTCTGTTCATCGGTGATATCCGAAATGGTTGTCATCAGTTCAAGGAAGGATCGGCTGATCTGAATTATGCTCAATGAAGAGGATAGTATCAGATAGCAGATCAGTCCTGCAGTGATGGCGAATAATATTCTTTTGTCGGTTCGTAATGCTTTCATATTAGTCATTCCATTTGTTGATGATCGTCTCTAATGAGCCGTCTTCCTTCATTTTCGATAGTATTGAGTTGATGGAGTCGATGATGGGATTTCCTTCTTTGACCAAAATGCCATAGTTGAACGTATTGAAACTCTCATTCAAACTCAAATTGCTTGTTTCGGCGTAGGCGGAAATGATTTTTTCATCCGTGGAGAGAGCGTCAATTTCTCCTTCGACCAATGCATCAAATAGTGCATCATAATCATCGTAATACTCGTATTCCGGCTCGATGTTTCTTCCATATAAATAGTTTTTTGTTTGTTCGATATTTGCGCTATTGGTAATCAGGCCGAGCTTCATTCCCTGCAGATCCTTGCTGTTTTCAATTTCAGTGGATGCTATGGCAATGATGCTGCTGTGTGTTTCTAAATATGGCGTTGAATAAACACAGCCTGTCGGCGGTTCGTTCCGGATCGTACAGGAGGAGATTACGAAATCTTCCCTGTCGTTTAATAATGCCTGCGCGCGGGGTTGGGGATTCATCGGATCAAAATGTACTTTTTGATATCCAAGCTGTTGAGCAATATGTTTTGCGATATCGATCTCCATCCCATAATATTTCTGCGTTTTTTCATTGTACTGTCCCAGTCCGGCGATGTCGAAATTGACACCAATGTTGATGATGTCCTTTCCTGTTTCGCTTGTCTCTTTTATGGTAGTATCGTCATAAGCGAAAATCGTTTGCAGGTTATTTAGCAGTTTATTGGTGAAGATCGAGTGAGTATTGTTGATCGCAGATATGATCAGAATTAGGATGATGATATACCGGATCAATAGGGATGGTTGGATGGAAAAATTCGAAAAATTCTTTATCTTCTTTTGTAATTCTTCTCTCATTTGATTTTCTCTTGCGTGTAATCTATATTTTGTCATTCCACCGCGAAAACAAACACATATGTTTACGATTTCTGTTTTTGCTGATCCAGCAGTTTTTGTTTTAGTTCTTCTGTTTTCATTCGCAATTGTTTGCTTGTCGCCTTGCTGCCTAAAAGCTCGTAGATGTATTTTGATGCTATCGCGTAATCCTTGAAATATCCTGCCATATACGCCAGAATATAGGACATGCTCGATGATGCGATGCCACAGTAGGGTGGGGTTTCTTTTGCAACGCTTTGCATGAATCCGTTGTATGCCTGTTTATAGAATCCGTCCATTTCTGCTTTTACGGATTCGATCATGGACTGATCGCTGGTGAGGGTCTTTAATTCTTCTATTTCATCCCGCAGCAGCCATGAGATTCTCATACAAATATAACTTTTTTCTGACATTTTCACGATTTTCGCCATTGCGGATACAAGTGCGAGTTTATACCGGTCAATGGCATCCATTCTCGTATATGTTTCAGGAGGTTCGCTGTCTATTGGATTGAATTTTCCATCTAATGCAGTTTTCAGTCTTCCGGCCTGCACATCGGATACATTCTTGAAACCTTTTGCTAAAGATGCATAACCGCACTGAGGGCATAGGATAACGCCGTATTTTAATATGTCAATATACTTATATCGAGGTCTGAGATCTGGATCCGGTTCTAGTTTTCTAAGAGATGAAGGACGCAGAGCTAAGTATGGAAATGCTTTGTTGCAAACCGGACAGCGCGCATGCTTTGTTACGATAAAGTCTTTCTCTTCCGGTTCTTTTTCTTCAATTTGTTTTTCTGCTGCTTTGTTTTTTTCTTCCTGATTTGCATCGGATGTGATATCCAGTTCTTCTTGATCATCCATTGAAAATCCGAATTTTGACAGGCTAGATAATAGGTTCATTGGAATGCCTCCTTTTTGAATGTCTGTGGGATGATTTGTGCTTTTTTTTCGTAATCATTGTATCATATTTTCGTTGGCGGGAAAAGTAATGGGGGTTTTTACTTCCAGAAATCCAATTCATCCTCCACTAGCCTGATATTTCTTCCAATAAAGACTGCCTTTTTACCTTCCTTCTTTTGTTTTTCATAATCCTTGAGCGCATCGATTGCGATCTTTCCCAATAGCATGCAAGCAGGCAGATTGATCAGCGTCATCCCACCCATGGTGATATCGGCCATGGCCCATGCCGCATTCATTGGAATGATTGCTCCAATGAATACGATGATTGCGCACAGGATATGAAAGATTTTCATAAATAATTGTGACGGCTCTTTTTTATGATTCAAAAAGATCAATGTGTTGTCAACGTAATAGAGATTTCCAAGTAAAGTTGTGAAGGCAAATAATACCATTGCAAACGTGATGAAGATCGGGCCTGCTGCACCGAATACAGTTGAGATCGCATTTTGTACATAAGGTGCGCCGGATACTTCTTCGCTTCGCTCGACACCTGTTGACAGACACATCAATGCAGTCGCCGTGCAGAGCAGAAGAGTGTCAATGTAGACGGATAGTGTCTGTACCAATCCCTGCTTTGCCGGATGGGAGACTTTCGCTGAGGCGGATGCGTTTGGAGCGGAACCGACGCCTGCTTCATTCGAATAGAGTCCTCTTTTGATACCGTAGACCATGCACGATCCTGCTATGCCGCTTGCGATGGAGAGGAAGTCGAATGCGTCTGTAAATATTTCTATGAACATTGCCGGCACATATCTGATGTGCACCAATATGACGATCAGTGTGATTGCCACATAGGAAATCCCCATGAATGGTACGATGATGCTTGTCAAACGGATGATTCGTTTTCCTCCACCCAGCAGACAGTAACCGGTCAATATGGCCAGGATTGCTCCTACGATAATGGGTGTTGTTGTTTCATGATAAAATGAATATGCTGCAAAGGTTGATTGCAGATTGTAGGAGCATAACAGATTGAAGCCAACGGCGTAGGTCGAAATTAAAAATATACAGAACGCTATCGAGAGCGCTGGAGCGTGAAGCGCGCGTTCAATATAATAGGCCGGACCGCCGTATGATTCTCCATCTGTATTTTTTCTTTTATATATTTGTGCTAACGTGCTTTCAACAAATGCGGATGATGCACCTATGATACACATAATCCACATCCAAAAACATGCGCCCGGTCCGCCGAGGCAGATTGCTGTGGATACTCCGATAATATTTCCGGTTCCAACACGAGATGCTGTTGAGACGAGCATTGCCTGCAGGGATGATATGTTCTGTTTGTCTTCGGGCGGCTCCATCAACAAATGTATCGATTCTGGAAATAGCCGGATCTGTACACCCTTTGTCAAGAATGTAAAATATAATCCTGCTACGGCCATTACGATAATGAGGATGGGGTAATACATGACAGAGTCAATTTGTTCCAAGATGTTTTCGATGGTTGTCATAGTATTCTCCTCTAATAGCTATGCTATTATCTGACTTACTCTGTCGGATGCCAGTGCTGTCA
>CAJOQF010000148.1 GCA_905236295.1 uncultured Eubacterium sp.
AAATAAATACTTATATACCATCAAATATAATTATTAATTTAATTAAAAAACTGTAAAAAAACAGGTAAGGTGACCCTAGGGTCACTTTTCTTTAATACTTAAAAATGATAGTATTCAGAATCGTAAGTGTAAGAAATGCCTACAGGATTTTCGTTGACCCAGTATTTCGGTTAATTACTTAGACACATTTTGTACATTATTTATACATCTTTTTTCTTGACAGAATAGCATTTTATTATTAAGCTACTAGATGAAATTATTTTGATTTGAACAGGTTATCCTGTTTGAATATATTCGCCCGTTATGAAAAGGGTGGTAACGCTATTATTTATTTTTAAGGAGGAACAATCAAATGAAAAAGCGTATTTTAACACTTGTATTTGTCGGAGTTTTAGGAGTTTCAACACTTGCAATGACAGCTTGCGGTAGCAAGAAAGCATCTGCTGAGCAGCCTACATCAGAGTCTACATCAGAGGCAGCTTCTGATAATGCTTCAGATGCAACTACAGAAGCCGGAACAGCAAGCGATCTCACATCAGATGATGTCACAGCAGCTATTGAGGAGCAGATCAATGCAGGCGTTGAGAATCTTGAGGTACCGGAGTCTACAGGTGATCTCACTGCTATAGTTGGTGAGTGGAAGATTGCAGCAATTGTAGATTCAAACGGAGAAGAGACAGAGCTTAATGATGACGCGATCAACGCTGTTTATACATTTAATGAGGATGCTACATGTATTCTGAATATCGCAGGCATTAATACATACGGTGTTTACGGAATCGATGAGAATGGTACGATAACTATGCGTACAACTTCTGCTGACATTATTATGAACTATGATGCTGAGTCTGACAAAATAGAAGTCGAAGATACTACAACTGATACAGGAATGTATACTTATCTTGTTAGACAGTAATACTATTTGATGATCACACTAAATATTTCATTGCATTTAAAAATGATTTAGTTTAAAATAAATCTGTCGTAGAGATACGGCAGATTTATTGTTATATGAAGTTTTTCATTATCAATAAGTACAATTATAATTATTATGATATGAAAAATTTGTGAGGAGGGTTATATGTCATTATTCAAAGGTGGCGGTGTAGCAATTATTACACCATTTAAAAAGAATCTTGAGGTAAATTACGATAAGCTTGAAGAAATTATCAATGACCAGATAGACGGCGGTACAGATTGTATCGTAATTGCCGGGACTACAGGTGAGGGCTCTACTCTTACAATGGAGGAGCACACCGATGTTATCAAAGCAGCCGTAGAATTTACAAAACACAGGATTCCGGTGGTAGCAGGTACAGGTTCCAACTGCACCAAGACAGCTATCGAGCTCACTCGTGATGCAGAAGCTGCCGGAGTAGACGGAGCGTTGGTGGTGACACCGTATTACAACAAGGCTACACAGAAGGGACTTATAGCTCATTACTCAGCTGTTGCGGATTCAACAAAACTTCCTATTATAATGTATAATGTTCCTTCAAGAACAGGCTGCAATATCCTTCCTGAGACAGCTGCAGAGCTTTTTAATACCAAGGAAAATATTGTCGGTATGAAGGATGCTACAGGAAACATTGAGCAGGGTGTACACACCATGTCACTTACAGAAGGAAAGCTTGAGATGTATTCAGGAAATGATGATCAGGTTGTTCCGCTTCTTGCAATAGGTGGCTTAGGTGTTATTTCCGTACTTTCAAATATTGCACCGGGATATGTACATGATATGGTATTCGCTTTCTTAGAGGGACGTACCAAGAAGGCTGCCAATATGCAGCTTAAGGCATATCCGCTTATAAAGGAGCTTTTCTGTGAGGTCAATCCAATCCCTGTAAAAGCTGCTATGAATATGATGGGTATGGATGTGGGCGATTTGCGTGCACCGCTTACCAATCTTGAAACGGGACATGAGGCTCAGTTAAAGAGTGCTCTCGAGACATTTTTCGGTAAGAAATTATAAGGATAAGGGAGAGCGGAGTGTTCTCCCTATTTTTAATTTAATAATAAACGGAGGAACTGAAAATGGTTAAGATTATTATGCATGGTTGTAACGGTCACATGGGCAGAGTTATCACTGATATTGTAAAAAACGATGCTGATGCCGAGATAGTTGCAGGTATCGATATCTCCGATGACGGACACAATGATTATCCGGTGTTCGACACTATTGATAAATGTGATGTAGATGCCGATGTCATCATTGATTTTGCTCATGTATCTGCGATCAAACCGCTTATGAAATACAGCACCGACAAAAAGATTCCGGTTGTTGTATGTACCACAGGTTTGGACGAGGAGCTTATAAGCCTTGTAGGGGAGAGCTCAAAAGAAGTTGCGGTATTAAGATCTGCAAATATGTCACTCGGTATAAACACTTTGATGCATCTTCTCAAAGCTGCCGCAAATGTATTTGTGCCGGCGGGATTTGACGCTGAGATAGTCGAGAAGCATCACAATCTTAAACTTGACGCACCCAGCGGAACAGCTCTTGCGCTCGCCGATTCCATCAACGACGCTTTGCCTGAGGATTACGAGTACAAATTCGACAGAAGCAAAGAGCGCAAGAAACGCGAGAGAAAAGAAATCGGTATCTCCGCTGTGAGAGGTGGGAATATAGTAGGAGAGCACGAAGTGTTCTTCTGCGGTACGGATGAAGTTATCGAATTCAAACATACAGCTTACTCAAAAGCTGTTTTTGCCAAGGGAGCAGTTGAGGCTGCCAAATTCCTTAAAGGAAAATCAGCCGGAATGTATGATATGCAGGATGTTATAAAAGAGGGATGACATTATGAGCAAAAAATTTTCAGATGAAGAGCTTAAGTATCTGCGCATTTTATCCAAGCAGTATCCGACTATATCTGCGGCGGCTACTGAGATAATCAACCTTTCGGCTATTCTCAGCCTTCCGAAGGGAACGGAGCATTTTATAACCGATCTTCACGGAGAGTTTGAACAGTTTCAGCATGTCCTTAAAAACGGTTCGGGAGCTATAAGACGAAAGATCGACGATGAGTTCGGCAATTCGTTGACAATGGCTGAAAAGAAGACACTTGCCACACTTATTTACTATCCGGAACTCAAGATAGAAGAGATACTTAAAAAAGAAGACTGTAAAGAAGACTGGTATAAGGTGACATTGTATCGGCTCTTGAGACTGTGCAAGAACGCCTCATCCAAATATACCAGATCCAAAGTAAGAAAGGCGATGCCGGACGATTTCCTCTATATTATGGAGGAGCTGTTTTGTGGCAGAGACGAGTTTTCAAATCTCGAGGCATACTATACCGAGATCATGAACGCCATAATCGAGACCGGCAGAGCTGAGGATCTTATAATTGCACTTTGCAACCTTACCAGAAGATTTGTTGTCGATCATCTGCATGTAGTCGGAGACATTTTTGACAGGGGACCGAGACCACACGATATTATGGAGACTCTCATGAATCATCATTCCGTTGATATACAGTGGGGAAACCATGATGCTTTGTGGATGGGTGCGGCAGCCGGAGAGACCTGTTGTATGGCAAACCTTCTTAGGATCTCCGCAAAATACGGCAATCTCGATGTCCTGGAAGACGGATACGGTATAAATATGCTTCCGCTTGCAAGATTTGCCCTTGAGACCTATGCAGATGATCCGTGTGAATGTTTTACGCTCAGCTACACCAAGGACGAGTACAATCCGAAAGATATAGATTTCAATATGAAGATGCATAAAGCTATTGCCATTATTCAGTTTAAGCTCGAGGGTCAAAAGATGAAAGAGCACCCCGACTTTGATATGGATGAGAGACTTATAATGCATACAATGGATTTGAAGAATGCCAAGGTTACCGTAGAAGGCAAGGAGTATGACCTTAAAGACACCTATTTTCCGACGGTTGATATGAAGGATCCGTACAAACTAAGTAAGGAGGAGGCAGAGGTTGTTGCTCATTTGAGAGACTGCTTCATAAATTGTGAAAAGCTTCAAAAGCATGTAAGGTTTATGTATTCCAAGGGAAGCCTCTATAAAGTTTACAACGGAAATCTTCTTTACCACGGATGCGTTCCGCTCAATCCTGACGGAACGTTTAAAAAAGTATCTATCTATGGCAAGGAGTACTGCGGAAAGGCGCTATATGATGTGCTCGAGAACTACGCCCGAAAAGGTTACTACTCAAACGATCCGGTCGAAAAGAAAAAAGGCGAGGATATAATGTGGTATATCTGGGAAAATAAGAATTCTCCGGTCTTTGGCAAGGACAAGATGACCACATTTGAGAGATACTTTATCGAGGATAAGGAGACTCATAAAGAGCCGAAGAATCCGTACTATAAACTATATGAAAAACATGATATCGTTGAAAATATCCTAAAGGAGTTCGGCCTTGATCCCTCTGAGGGTCATATTATAAACGGTCATGTCCCTGTAGAACAGAAGAAGGGTGAGTCACCGATCAAATGTGATGGAAAGCTCCTTATCATAGACGGTGGTTTTTCAAAGGCATATCAGGGGAAGACGGGTATTGCAGGTTACACCCTCATCTACAATTCATACGGACTTGTCCTGGCTGCGCACGAGCCGTTCGAGTCACTTGATAAAGTAATAAAAGATGAGAGCGATATCCATTCTCAGGAAATACTTGTTCAACATGTTGTAAAGAGAAAGCGGGTTGCAGATACCGATATAGGAGTAGAAATAAAGGAAAATATCGATGGATTAAAACGTCTTCTCGAGGCATACCGAACCGGTATATTGATTGAAAGACATAATTAATTCAAATATATTAAATAATAGTTTATATTTTTGTATAAAAACTTGCACCATACTATAGTATTTGATAGAATAAATTTGAATAAATCTGTAATCTTTGGGGTATTTGTACAGAAGGGAGGTGCAAGAGATTGGCAACAAGAGCTGTTCCGCCGGAAATAACTATCAGTTCGGACAAGATGCATGCGTTTGTCACTCTTGCGCCGCCTGCTTTCAATGAACCGAAATACACCGTTGATGAGATTGTAGATGCTCTCAATGAAAAAAAGGTAACCTACGGAATCGAAATGGACATCATCAAAAACATGATAATGTCTTCCACATATTCACAGACAGTCTGTGTCGCAAACGGAAAACCTGTGATGGAAGGTTCGGACGGATACTACCTCTACAATTTCAAAGAGAAAGGCTCCTTAAAGCCCGAGGAAAAGCCGGATGGATCAGTGGATTATTGGAGCGTCGATCTTATCCAGATTGTTAAAAAGGGAGAGGTGGTTGCCGAATACCATTCCGCCGTTCAGGGATCTGACGGTATGGATGTCAGCGGAAAGACTCTTTTAGCAAAGCGCAAAAAAGACCTCTCGCCTCTAAAGGGCAGAGGTTTTACCCGCGATGATGATCTCGGTATTTATATTTCCGACGTGGATGGCAAAATTGATTTCCAAAGAGACCATCTTGTCATTAGCCCCGTATATGAGGTCAAGGGCAATGCGGATATCAAGACAGGCAACATCGATTTTCCGGGTGATGTAGTGATACATGGCAACGCCATTGCCGGAGTCACCATAAAAGCCAACGAGTCCATTACAATTGACGGGGTTGTTGAGAACGCCAACCTCATCGCGGGAAAAGATGTCATCATAAGACAGGGTGTCAAGGGAGTCAACAAGACCAATATCAAGGCCAGAGGCTCCATTACCTCCAAGTATATCGAATTTGCAAATGTCGAGGCGGGAGGAAACATAGAAACCGACTCTATAGTAGATTCAACTATTGTTGCCGGAGAGAAGGTTATACTAAACGGAAAATATGGTACCATCATAGGCGGCATTGTCTCGGCGGTATCAGGCATCGAGACAAAGGATCTCGGAAGTGAATCCGAGATTCACACTTTTGTACATGTCGGAACGAACATGGAGGTCTTCCAGAGGATAGAAGCTCTCAGAAAGAAGATGGCGGTAACTCAGAAAAACATTGAAAAGATCGGCAAGGGTATTGCTGAGTTTGACAGGCTCATAGCCAAGAACGAAAGCATTAAAAAAGACGATCCAAGGCGTATGCAGCTGCTAAAAGTCAAGATCAGGGACACCGCACTTTTGGCGGCAGACAAAGCTGAATACGACAACTTAAATGCCATTGTCGCCAGAGGCGCAGGCGCTACGGTTTATGTATTAAATACAGTTTACCCCGGAGTGGAGATCGGAATCGGACCGTACACTGTCCGGGTCAAAGAGTATCAACAGAATGTTGAATTTGTAAGAGAAAATGAAACTATAAAAATGAAAAGTCTTAAGTAGGTTTACGCCTGCTTTTGACTTTTCTTTACGGAGAGAGATATGATCAATTTTGAAGAAGAATTAAAAAACTTTCAGCCTTCATATGAAATACATGAAGTTGAAGATTCAATTTACAATCGTGACCTTACTGATCTGACTGATATCATGCAGGAGATGATGAAGGAAGCCAAGATCAACAGTAATCATTTGAGGTAGGCAGTTATGAATTGTTACATGTGCGGAGCCAAGCTTACGACAGATATTATATGTCCGGAGTGCGGTATTCAGGTCAAAGTATATAAGCATATAGTCTCTGTCTCAAATAAGCTGTATAACGATGGACTTGAAAAGGCAAAAATAAGAGACTTGGACGGGGCCGCAAAGGCTCTTAATTTATCAATAAAATATAATAAAGTAAACATCGATGCCCACAATCTTTTGGGACTCGTATATTACGAGATGGGAGAAATTGTCGGCGCCCTGAGTGAATGGATAATCAGCCGAAACATTCAGCCGAAGGATAATGCCGCATCTTACTATCTCGATAAGGTTTATGCGGACAAGAACAAATTAGACAGTATAAATAAATCCATAAGACGATACAATCAGGCAGTAGAGCATTGTCAATCCGGAGATTACGATCTGGCCATCATTCAGTTAAAGAAGGTGGTTTCAACCAACTCCGGATTTGTTCGTGCATTTCAGCTTTTAGCTCTTCTGTATATACATGCAAAAGATTACAAGGCAGCCAACTCTGTGCTTAAAAAAGCCATCAAGATTGATGCTTCAAACACGATCACAAGACGTTACATATCCGAAGTCAATGAGCATCTCGAGGCAAAACAGAGAGAAAAAAGAAAGGCTGATGTGATCAGCTACAAGAGCGGTAATGAAACAATTATTACTCCAAGAAATTCCTACAGGGAGTCGACACCGCTTTCAAATACGTTTAATATCATCATCGGTATTGTGATCGGTGTTATGGTGACGGGATTTTTGATCGTTCCGAGCGTCAAACAGAATGCAAAGGCAGGAGCCAATACATCCGTTATAGAAGCAAACGAGGAAGTTGCTGAGAAGGATGCGACGATCACTTCGCTTAACGCTGATATCGATGAGTTGAACGATCAGATCAATAAGCTTGAGAATGATGTGAAGTTGTCAGATAAAACCATAGATTCATACAGCAATCTACTGGTCGCTTATCAGCATTACAATGACAAGGAACTCACTCTGGCAGGTGAAAGCCTCAGAAAAGTAAAGAAAAAGCTTCTTAACGGCAGCGCCAAGGAAATCTACGAAACGATAAATGAAGATGTATCCGTCGCTTACTACAAAGAGCTATATGAGGATGCGGTCAATGCATACAATAGATTTGATTACACTACAGCTGTGACTAATCTAAAAGAGATACTCGAATCAGACGAAGAGTATCATGACGGTGATGCGTTGTACTACCTCGGACAATGCTATTACAAACAGGCAAAATACAAGAAGGCATATTCTACATACGAGAAAGTAGTTGAACTCTTCCCGGGCACGGTTAAGGCTAGAAATGCCCAGACCCAGATGGATGAGATAGATGCTATGGATGATATAGAAGAAGAATAAGGAGGATATATATCATGGCAGAAAAACCAATCGTGACTATTGAGATGGAGGATGGAAAGGTTATAAAGGCAGAACTTTATCCTGAGGTCGCTCCAAACACGGTAAATAATTTTATTTCACTTATCAACTCAAATTATTATGACGGGCTCATATTCCACCGCGTGATAAACGGATTTATGATCCAGGGTGGATGTCCTGACGGAACAGGAATGGGCGGCCCGGGCTACACCATCAAGGGCGAGTTCTCAATGAATGGCTTTAAGAATGAATTGAAACATACAGCTGGTGTGCTCTCTATGGCAAGGGCAATGCATCCGGACTCAGCAGGTTCACAGTTTTTCATTATGCACAAGGATGCTCCCCACCTCGATGACCAGTATGCCTCATTCGGTAAGGTTATAGAGGGAATGGATGTTGTTAACGAGATCGCAGAGTGCGATACGGATTTCTCTGACAAACCAAGAAAACCACAGGTTATGAAGTCTGTAACAGTAGATACATTCGGAGTAGATTATCCAGAACCGGAGAAATTTGATGAATAATATTGTTTGCGAAACAAAAAGATGTATCATAAGAGAGCTTTCCATGGATGACATGGAGGCTCTTTTTAAGCTCTATTCATATCCGGGGATGACCGATCACATGGAGGGACTTCTTCCGTGGGATGAGGAGTGTGAATATCAACAGGCTTACATAAAATATATGTATGGTTTCTACGGATACGGTTTATGGCTTTGCTTCGACAGGGTGAGCAATGAACTCATAGCAAGAGCCGGACTCGAAAACCGTATCTTAGATGACGGAACAAATGATATCGAGCTTGGATATGCGGTTGGTACTCCCTTTTGGAATCAGGGGTATGCAACTGAAATCTGTAAAGCCATATTGGATGTTTCGCCCGATTATATATATGATGAGCCTATATATGCATTTATAAAGCCGGCAAATGAAGCATCCATAGGTTTCATTACCAATAAACTTTCCTTTAAATATGACTGCGATATTGTGGTTGAGAAACAGAAATATAAGCGCTTTAAATATGAAAAAAAATAATTTCTAGTTTTGTTAGCACTCTCACTTGACGAGTGCTAATTTTTGTGATATTTTTAGTCATAGAGAAATATGATATGAAAGATTTAAGGGATTAAATCGGTTTTGAAGGGAGGTTTGGTTATGAATATTCAAAAATTTACTCAAAAGTCAATTGAAGCTATCAATGATTGCGAGAAGCTTGCTTACGATTATGGCAATCAGGAGATTGAGCAGGAACATTTGATGGTCGCTCTGCTTGAACAGGAAGAAGGTCTGATTCCAAAGCTTATAGAAAAGATGGATATAAACCTGGAACATTTTACTGATAATGCAAGATCCAAGCTTGCTGCCAGAGTCAAGGTGTCCGGCGGACAGGTTTATATGGGACAAAATTTAAATAAGGTTCTTATATCCGCAGAGGATGAGGCAAAAAAGATGGGAGATGCCTATGTATCTGTAGAGCATATCTTCCTGACGCTTATCAAATATCCAAACTCTGCTATCAAAGCACTGTTTAAGGAATATGGTATAAAGAGGGAGAGATTCCTCGAGGCTCTTGCTTCTGTAAGAGGCAACAAAAAGGTGACAACCGACAATCCGGAGAGCACCTATGATGCGCTTGAAAAATTCGGATACAACATGGTGGAAAGAGCCAGAGATCAAAAGCTCGATCCGGTTATAGGAAGAGATTCCGAGATCAGAAATGTGATCAGGATCCTTAGCAGAAAGACCAAAAACAATCCGGTTCTTATCGGCGAACCGGGAGTCGGCAAGACTGCTGTAGTTGAGGGATTGGCTCAGAGGATTGCATCCGGTGATGTGCCGGAAGATTTAAAGAACAAGAGTCTGTTTGCGCTTGATATGGGCGCAATGCTTGCCGGAGCAAAATACAGAGGCGAGTTCGAGGAAAGACTTAAAGGCGTATTGGATGAAGTAAGAGAATCCGAAGGGGAGATAATCTTATTTATAGATGAGCTTCATACAATTGTCGGAGCCGGTAAGACAGAGGGCTCTATGGATGCCGGCAATATGTTAAAACCGATGCTTGCCCGAGGTGAACTTCACTGTATCGGAGCTACTACATTGGATGAATACAGAGAATATGTTGAAAAGGATGCGGCTCTTGAGCGTCGTTTCCAGCCTGTACATGTCGATGAACCGACAGTTGAAGACACCATCTCCATCCTTCGAGGACTTAAAGAAAGATATGAAGTATTCCACGGAGTAAGGATTACTGACAGCGCCCTGGTTTCGGCAGCTACATTGTCCAACAGATATATTTCGGACAGATTCCTTCCGGACAAGGCGATCGACCTGGTCGATGAAGCATGTGCTCTTATCAAGACGGAGCTTAACTCAATGCCTACTGAGCTTGATGAGATGAACAGACATCTTATGCAGATGCAGATTGAGGAAGCTGCTTTAAAAAAGGAAGATGACAGATTAAGTTTGGAGCGCCTTGAGACTCTGCAAAAGGAGATAGCAAAGCTTCAGGAGGAATTTTCATTAAAGAAGGCGGAATGGGATTCCGAAAAGAGTGAGGTCGAAAAGGTAAGGGCAATAAGGGAACAGTTGGAGGATGTCAAGAACCGTATTACCGCAGCTCAACAAAATTACAATTTAGAGGAGGCTGCAAAGCTTCAATACGGTGAATTGCCAAAGCTTCAAAAAGAATTGGAAGAAGCCGAAGAAAAATCAAAATCCAAGGATGATTCTCTGGTTCATGAGAATGTTTCCGAGGAGGAGATCGCAAAGATCATTTCGAGATGGACAGGCATTCCGGTCGCAAAGTTAAACGAGTCAGAGAGGAATAAAGCTCTTCATCTGGACGATGAACTTCACAAGAGAGTAATCGGACAGGATGATGCGGTCACGCTTGTATCGGAGGCTATCATCAGATCCAAGGCAGGTATAAAAGATCCATCCAAACCTATAGGTTCATTCCTGTTTTTGGGACCTACGGGTGTCGGCAAGACGGAGCTTGCCAAAGCTCTTGC
Source organism: uncultured Eubacterium sp. (assembly GCA_905236295.1). Taxonomy (GTDB): domain Bacteria; phylum Bacillota; class Clostridia; order Lachnospirales; family Lachnospiraceae; genus Eubacterium_C. The sequence continues at coordinate 10,905 of CAJOQF010000148.1, forward strand.
TCACAGTCTGTTTGACGATGAAAACAATATGGTCAGACTTGATATGAGTGAGTATATGGAAAAGTATTCCGTATCACGACTTATCGGAGCGCCTCCGGGATATGTTGGATATGACGAGGGTGGCCAGCTTACAGAGGCTGTCAGAAGAAAACCGTATTCAGTAGTCCTTTTTGATGAGGTGGAAAAAGCTCATCCTGATGTGTTTAATGTACTGCTGCAGATCCTCGACGATGGTCGTATAACGGACTCTCAGGGACGCACAGTAGATTTTAAGAATACGATCATTATTATGACATCAAATCTGGGATCGGCATCATTGCTTGATGGTATTACTTCCGATGGTGAGATTTCAGAGGAAGCCAGGGATTCTGTTATGGAACAGCTTAGAATGAGCTTCAGACCGGAGTTCCTTAACAGACTTGACGAGATAATAATGTTTAAGCCGCTTACAAAGAATGATATTTCAGGGATCATGGATCTGCTGGTCGCTGATCTTAACAGAAGATTAGCTGACAGAGAGGTAAGCATAGAACTTACCCCAGCTGCGTCCGATTATATAGCCTATAAAGCCTATGATCCGATGTACGGAGCAAGACCGTTAAAGAGATATCTGCAAAAGACCGTAGAGACTTTATCCGCTAAGCTTATGCTATCCGGTGAGGTTGAAGCAGAGGACGTTATCCTTATCGATCTCGATGGTGATAAGCTTGAAGCGAAGAGAAAATGATTCATTTCGTACTAAAAAAAGAGGGTGGATATCCACCTTCTTTTTTGTTATCATTAAACTTATGATAACAGAAGATAACAAAGCCAGCCTGGTTGCTACGGATATAATAAAATATGCCAGAGAACAGGTTATGATACACCTGCGTTTCCTTGACAGAGCACTGTATAAAATGCCTGTTTTTAAGGACGATAAGACTATACTTCTGGCAACCGACGGTAAGAAAATATTCTACAACACAAAGGACGTAATATACAACTTTAAGAGAGAGCAGGCATTTATAACAAGAACCTATCTTCATATGGTTCTTCACTGTGTTTTCGCGCATCCATGGAAATACGAAGATATGGATATGGCTGTATGGGACATAGCCTGCGATCTGGCGGTGGAGAGTTCGATTCTCGGGCTTGAGATACCTTCTTTGAAACTTATAAGCGATGAGAGATTACGGATCAGGTTAAATGCACTAAAGTCACATGTCTCGGTATTTACTGCTGAAAATATATATCGCTTTTTTCTTGATAATCCGGAAGAGATCAAGTTCTGGAAGTCAAATCCGATATTGTTTTTGCGCGATTCACATGATCTGTGGATTACTGCGGTCGAAAATACAAAGGATGATAACAGTCAAAAGAATTATAATCCGAATACTCAGACAGCAACCATCGGATGTCACGAGGCAGACGGTGGGAGTGACGGAGAACAGGTTGAGGATCTTGATGAGGTCCTGCTTGGAAGGGGCGAGAGTGACTGGGATGACATAGGGCAGCGAGCTCTTACAGATATCGATACATTTTCAAACGGAAAAGGATACGGAGCCGGCGACCTTGCGATCAATATAAAAAATGTTCTCCGAAAAAAACAGGATCTCGGTTCATTTCTCAAGAAGTTTGCCGTGATGGGCGAGGAGATGCGAATAAATCCGGATGAATTTGACTATATTTACTATACTTACGGTCTGAATATCTACAAGGATATGCCACTTATTGAGCCGCTTGAGTACAGGGAGAACAAACGCATTCGCGAATTTGTCATAGCCATAGATACCTCCGGTTCTTGTCAGGGTGAGATGGTACACAGATTCTTAAGGAAGGCCTATTCCGTACTTAAAAACGAGGGAAGTTATTTCGAACAGTTCAATATTCATATAATTCAATGCGATTGCAAAATCCAGGACGACACAAAGATAACATCCGATGAAGAATTCGAGAGCTATATGGATGACGTCACCCTCAAAGGTTTTGGCGGAACTGATTTCAGACCGGTGTTTGAGCATGTCGATATGCTTATCAGGACACATGAGTTCTACAATCTTAAAGGTTTGATATATTTTACTGACGGAGAGGGAACTTTCCCGGAGACAATGCCCGATTACAGATGCGCATTTGTATTTGTTGAGGAGGGCTTCAGGGTTCCCGAGGTTCCGGTGTGGGCGATAAGACTTGTGCTGCACGAAGATGAGGTGGCATAGAAGTCACGTTCCGACAAGTATATACACATATAAGTGATTGACTTAGAAAGTAGGTATAAGATGAACATTAACGAAGCAAAAGATCAGATAAAAAAAGCTGTAAGCATATATTTAAAAAAAGATGAATACGGAATATACCGCATTCCGCAGGAACGTCAGCGCCCTGTATTTCTTCTTGGAGCTCCCGGCATCGGTAAAACCGCGATTATTGAACAGATTGCAAAAGAGCTTGATATAGCGCTTGTGTCTTATTCAATGACCCATCATACCAGACAGAGTGCTTTGGGACTCCCTATCATTAAACATAAGAAATACGGCGATGTTGAATTTGATGTCTCGGAATATACCATGAGTGAGATAATAGCCAGTATATATGAGACTATGGAAAAGACAAAGAAGACAGAGGGAATCCTGTTTTTGGATGAGATAAACTGTGTTTCGGAGACGCTTGCCCCGTCCATGTTGCTGTTCTTGCAGTACAAGATGTTTGGAAAACACAAGGTTCCGGAGGGATGGATAGTAGTTACCGCCGGAAATCCTCCTCAGTTTAACCGTTCTGTGCGGGAATTTGATATCGTTACAATGGACAGACTCAAGGTACTGGAGGTTGATGCGGATTACGAGACATGGAGAGCATATGCCGTAAACAACAGTTTCCACACAGCGGTAATCACTTATCTGGATATAAAGACCAAGGATTTCTATTCAATAGAAAACACTGTGGACGGGAAATCTTATGTTACCGCAAGAGGATGGGAGAATTTATCCGAAACTCTTTTCCTATATGAGGAGATGTTATATAAGGTGGATGAAACGCTTGTAGCCCAATATCTCAGAAACCAGAGGATTGCCAGAGATTTTTCAGCTTATTACGATCTGTTTATCAAGTATAAACAGGATTACAAGGTCAGCGCAATCCTTACCGGAAAACCGGAGAGAGAGATCATAAAGATGGCAAAAGAAGCAGGATTTGACGAGAGACTTTCTCTCATGGGACTTCTTCTTGAGGCAATTCAGAACAATATTCATGAATGCGTTGCAAAAGAGGATGAGTTAAAGCTGCTTCATAAACATTTAAAGCATGTCAAGGAACTCTTTAGTGGAAGTCTGTCAATGGAAAACTGTGTCGAACTTCTTGAGCATGAGGCTATGTTGCTTACAAATGAGATGAATGAAAAAGACATCGCAAATTCTCTTTCAACTGCTGATGAGCATTCATACATTGCAGTGATAAGAAGTATCAGGGACTTCGCCAACAGAATAAAATTGCAGCGTGTAGTCGATTCAAATGCCGCTTTTGATCTTATCAAGAGTATATTTGATGCTGATGTTGCAAAGATGCGTGAAAACAACAGACAGACATCCTTAAAGCTTTCGAATCTCTTTGACTTTGTTGAAAATGTCTTTAAAGAGGAGAGCGAGATGCTTATTCTGGTTACGGATCTTACAATTAATAAAGATACGGCACGTTTTATAAGTGCAAACGGATGTGACAAATACTTTAAGTACAATAAAAAATTTCAGCTCTATGAGAGAGGCAATAAGATATTGGAAGACATAAAGAATCTCGAGGCTGATGAATTGACATTTAACTGATATGGAATTATTTAAATACTCTGTAATTAACGGTGAAATCAGAATAGATGAATATATAGGTGATGAGAGTATATCGGAGTTGATCATACCCGAGACCATTGCCGGGCTCCCTGTTACCAGTATAGGTGTATCCGCTTTTTCTGAAAACGGGGGAAGCCTTGAGAAAAT
>CAJOQF010000149.1 GCA_905236295.1 uncultured Eubacterium sp.
GATATCTGACGGCGATCGAGCTCTATCTGTTTCTCGCCGATACCTTTGTTTGCGCGGCTGCCGCCGCCTCCGCTCTGGCGACCGAGATGCTTCCACATACCGGTAAGACGGGGCAGCATATATTGAAGATAAGCTGACTCAACCTGAAGTCTTGCCTCTTTCGTCCGGGCTCTTCTTGAAAAAATCTCTAAAATAAGGTTCGTTCGATCCCATACGGGCACATCGATAACCTTTTGAAGGTTCTTCATCTGCGCGGGGGACAGGTTTCCTAGACAGACCACATGTTCAGCGTTCATGTATTTTACGAGTTCTGCAAGCTCCGCTGCCTTTCCCGAACCGAACCAGGTGGCGTTGTCCGGATGCGGAAGGGTTTGGGTTATTATTCCCGCAACCTTGAGGTCGCATGCCTCACAGAGGTTTTCGAGCTCGTCCATGGCGCGCTCGAATTCATCTTCGTCCTCGGATGTGCGCAGTCCGGCGATAACCACAGGGATAAGGTTTTCTTTGTCAGTTGTTTTGTTCATGATAGGATATCTCCCGATAAATTTAATGATATTTAATAATATAACCGTAAAAAGTGGTTAAGTAAATAAGATTTGCTGCCGATAAATAAGTTGACGCATAGAATAGATGTATGTCTATTTATACTTGACATTTTTTCAAAATCAAAACTACAGGGAGGTGGTTTGATGACTTTAGAAGCAGTAAACGGCGGAGCAATGTACACAACACCGAGCCAGCCGGAACCGGAAACGCTCAAGGTTGAAAAAGCAGCGGCTATGACCAAACCTATGAGAACGGCTGAGATAGTGGACATTACAGAGAATGCTAATAAAGCTAAAAAAGAAGGAGCTATGGATGACTCCGAAAATAAGGCTGCCAAGAATTCTCAGATCAAGGATGCTGTTGACAAGATCAACAAGCAGGCGAACACAGAGGCTGTGTTCGGAATTCATGACGCCACAAACAGAGTTACGATCAAAATTGTAGACAAAGATTCAAAGAAGGTTATAAAAGAGCTTCCGCCTGAGGAAACTCTCGATATGATCGCAAAGGTATGGGAGCTCGCCGGACTATTTGTTGACGAAAAAAGATAGGAGGTTAGAGTATGGCTATCAGAATTTCCGGAATGGTATCCGGGCTCGATACAGACTCTATCGTACAGGAGCTTGTCAAGGCGTACGACACAAAGAAAGAAAAGGTTGTTAAGAGCCAGACCAAACTTTCATGGAAGCAGGAATCATGGAAGTCATTAAACTCCGAAGTGTACAGCCTTTATAATAAAGTAGGTACATTTAGATACGACTCAGCATACAATTTAAAAAGCGCGACGGTTTCAGACTCCACAAAGGCATCGGTTACGGCCGGTACCGGAGCGGTAGTCGGAACCCAGTCTTTAAAGATCAAACAGCTTGCCACCTCGGGATACATGACCGGATCAAAGATCACCTCTCAGAGTGGAGCTGCAGTTACAGCCAGCACCAAGATGAGCGAGCTTGGGATCAAGGACAAGGCAACATTCAAGGTTACGGACGCAGAGGGCAATGAAAAGAAGGTCGAGATTAACAAGGACATGAAGATGTCCGAGGTTGTCACAGCCTTTCAGGATGCCGGAGTCAACGCATCATTCGACTCGGCCAACGGGCGTATGTTCATAAGCTCGTCAAAGAGCGGCAAGGCGTCGGACTTTACGATCGAGCCGGACGGTAAGGCATACAGCCTCGATACTGCGACCGGCAAGTACAAGATGAGCGCCAACTTCGACGCTGCGGTAGCACTCGGTCTTGTGACTTCGAAGTATATTAAAACTATACAGAAGCAGGCATTGGCGGAGGATGTTAAAGCGGCAGCCCAAAAATATGCGACGTCACTTCCAACTACGACTACATTGCCAGAAAGTGATTACACATCAATTCCGTTCCCGCCAAGTGATAGTAATATTCAGGAAGGCGCTAGTGTTACGGTTAATGACTCGGGCAATGAGTGGAAGGTCTCGTACAATGGAGGCGCGTACGATATAGTAACAGATAATGCCGATGGTACATACACCACAAAGAGGTATGAAGCAGGAGATGTGTATAAATACACAACAAAGACTGCTATCACCTATGGCGAAAATGACACCTACTCCATAGTCACAGATTACATACATGGAGAGAATGCCGGAGATAAAGAGACCACAGCACTTACTTATGATGGGGGGCAGTATACAAAGACAGAAACTACGTTCTCACAGTCTGCATATGATAGTTTTATTGAAGCGCATACGCCGACCGATGAAGATCTGTCCTATGATGATCTGTCCGATACTCCGACACTTGACGCTATAAACGAGTTGCTTTCAAGAACTACTGCGGAGACGGACGAAAACGGAAATGTTATCACAAGGGCATACGGTTTTGTTAAAGATGGCAGTATAAATTCAACCAACCTGTCAACCATGATCGAGGGCAAAGACGCAACCATCGAACTTAACGGCGCTGAGTTTACATCATCATCAAACTCCTTTACGATCAACGGTCTTACCATTAATGCGCAGGAAGAGACGGGCGACAAGGCTATCACGATAACGACTTCTACGGACGCCCAGGGTATTTACGACAAGATTAAGGATTTCTTCTCATCGTATAACGATCTGATAAACAAGATGACAAGTCTTTACAATGCGGATTCTGCCAAAGACTATGAGCCGCTTACAGACGAAGAAAAGGAAGAGATGTCGGATGACGAGATTGAGAAATGGGAGCAAAAGATAAAAGATTCGCTTCTTAGACGTGATTCGACCCTCAGCTCACTTATGAGCACGATGACATCTGCGATGTCAGGTTCGGCATACATCGACGACAAGGGCGTTGGAATCGTATACAATGTGTCGAAAGCAGCATATTACTACGGCGATAAAGAGGTAGGAAAAACGATGAGTGAGGTGAAAGGCTTTGCAGCAAGCAACGGCAACTTCACATCATATGCGCTTTCAAGCTTCGGAATAGCGACACTCGGATTCTTAAACGCAAAGTCAAACGAGTACAATGCTTACCACATAGACGGAGACGAGGACGACGACAGCACATCAGGCAAGAAGGATAAGCTCATGGCAGCTATCAACGAGAACCCGGAGGCAGTCATCTCGTTCATGAAGAATCTTTCTTCAACGCTCTACGGAAATATCGACAACATGATGAAGTCGACGAGCATGAGCAGCGCATACACCGTCTACAACGACAAGCAGATGAATCAGGAGTACAGCGATTACACGACGAGCATCAAAAAGTGGGAGACAAAACTCGAGGATCTCGAGGACTACTACTACGACAAATTTGCTCACATGGAGACAATGCTTCAGAAGCTTCAGGATTCGACGTCATCTATTTCATCTTTGCTCGGTACGGGCTGATAGTATGAGGAGGCTTGTCGAAGCCAAAAGTTAATAAATTTTTTATCGGATTACAGATTAAGTTTTAAGAACTTACTTCCGATATAGATTGTGTAAGTTAGAAAATTCAAGCTATACGCAATTTAGATAAATTTGAAAAAGGATTTTCAAATCAGATTGAAAAAGGATGTTCTAAGGAGGAAATTATTATGGCACTTAACAGAGGATATGCAGCATATGCGAACAGCAGAATACTTACCGCATCGCCGGCAGAACTCACACTTATGCTCTATGAGGGAGCTATAAAGTTTTGCAATATGGCTATAATAAGCATAGAGAAAAATAAGATGGGAGATGCCCATACAAATATCCGCAAGGTAGAAAATATTATCAGAGAGTTCAATGCGACATTGGATGACAGATATCCGGTAGCGCAGGATTTCAGAAATGTATATGAGTATCTTCTTCAGAGACTGTTCCAGGCTAATATCAAGAAGGATACAGAGATTCTTCAGGAAGTGCTTAAGCACCTTCGCACCATGAGAGATACATGGAAAGAAGTTATGCAGACAGGGAAGGCTGTTAAAGGCGCATAAGATCGTAAAAGGGAGTTTAAATGGAGCTGACGCGTAAGTGTTGGCTCCATTTTTTATTGCATGACTTATAAAACAAATATATAATGGGGATAAATATTTTTTTGGGAGAGAAAAAGGTGATACACGGAAATATCGGAGTGGAGTTTTTCCTCCTGGTTTCGGGATACCTGATGGCAAGGAGTATATACAAGAGTCTGTACGATAGTGGCTTATGCAATATCTAAGTTGATCAGGAATAGAAAATCAAATAAAAAGGCGGAGATGAGTGTATGAACAGATTAGGAGAAAACTATTTGGAGATAATGATCACAAGCCTCAAAAAGAAGATAGAGGTACTGGATCGGATAATAGCGATGAATGAGAAGCAGGAGAGGGCATTAAAAGACCCGAACCTCACTCCGGATGAGTTTGAGTCTGTCGTGGATGAAAAGGCTAAGTGCATTGAGGATATGGAGCTTCTGGATTCGGGCTTCGAGTCATTGTATGAGAAGATGAGGGTTGAGCTTCGGGAAAACAAAAAGGCTCACGAAGTTGAGATCATCCGTATGCAGGAGCTGATCCGCAAGATAACCGACAAGACAACCAAGATTCAGGTTATGGAGAAACGTAACCGCGATGAGGCGTTCAAGAAATTCAGCCAGGTTCGCGACCAGGTAAAAGAGATCCGCACCGGACATAAGGTTGCCACCGAGTATTATCGAAACATGCTGAAATTGAATATGGTGGACGCTCAGTTTATGGACAATAAAAGGTGATAATGAAAACCCTGATTTACAAATGGAAAGCCTACAATTACATGGATATCATTGCCGGGTTTGATGCGGCAGGTATCAAGGTAGATATAATCGAGCATTCGTTTACGGACTATGATGGTGATGAAGAGTTCAAAGAAATGCTTTTAGACCGCCTAAAAAAGACGGTCTATGATTTCGTGTTCACCGTAAACTATTTCGGCGTAATCTCGCAGGCGTGTCACGAGGTCGGGGTGCCCTATGTCATCTGGTCTTGCGACAATCCCTTGATCAGCCTGTATCACAAGTCGGCTTTCTACGATGAGAATCGCATTTTTACGTTTGACAAATCCAATTACTATGAGCTAAAAAGCATGGGTATCAAAAATGTCTGGCATCTTCCGCTGACAGCCGGTTTCGGTCGCATTGACAATGCCGTAAAAAGTGCAGAGCACAAATATCTTCACGATATTTCTTTTGTCGGCTCCCTCTATGAGAAGAACAGTTATGATGCGATGGAAAGCTATATGTCGGATTATCTGAGAGGCTATCTCGATGGAGTTATAAGGGCTCAGATGAATATAAGCGGGGGCTATATAATAGACCGGATGCTTACGACGGACATCCTGATGGAGATTGAGACCTTCTTTGAGCTTGATAAATCAAAGGATTCGTTATCTGATCTGGCACTGATATTTTCCACAACGGTTCTTGGCTTTAAGGTCGCGGCCCTGACCAGAGTCGAAGCTCTCAATATGCTTTCAAAAAAGTTTGATGTGACTTTGTTTTCAAACAGCCAGACTTCACAGGTTCCGCTGTGCAAAAGCCTCGGATCGGTTGATTACTGGACGATGCTCCCGATCGTGTTTAACAACAGCAGGATCAATCTCAATTTCACCATACCGAATATCAAAAGCGGAGTTCCGCTCAGAGTGTGGGATATAATGGCGAGCGGTGGACTGTGCATGACAAACTTTACGGCGGAACTGCTTGAACACTTTAAGCCGGATGAAGATATAGTGATCTTTGAGGACATGGAGGAACTTCGCGACAAGTGCGATTATTATTTAAAGCATGATGAGGCGCGGGAACGCATAGCCCGATCCGGAATGGAAAAGGTCAGAGACTGTCATAAGATGGAAGACAGGATAAACTATATGGTACAGAAAATATGAGGCTGTCGAGCCAAGCGCGCCAATGCCCAGCTCGAATCCGCTTCTTTTAACAGCTAAAAGGGTTTCATAACCTCCGAGACAAGAATATGCCATATGTAGTCGGGCAAGTTTGCTGACTATATATGGCATATTCTTGTCGAGTGCTGAGAGTTATGTACCTATGTCACACATCATTCCGGAGTAGTTGGATGTGATGTATGGGGTGGCGAAGTTTTGTCCCGGATTCTTGTATGCGACAACAACCTTGTTGACATATCTCATCGGATCGACCGATACTTTTTTGGATTTGATGTCCAATGCGTCTTTGAATTTCCCGAGTATATTGAACATCTCGTCCTTGACCTCGCTGTTTGTGATAGCGTGTGACATCGCATCTTTGTTCAACGAGAGCTTTCCGTTGTTTGATACGTCTATTCCAAAGTCCGCAAATTCTGCCTCGAAGGAGAACGCTGTCTGCGAGAAGTCGTGTCGCAGATGATTTGCGTGCTGCGGTGTGCCCTGGTAGTCGTCAGCTGTAGCAAGTATTGAGTTGTATGCGTCGACGAGTTCGGATACATTGTCAAATACGGCATCCACGTTAGGCTTGAAACCGACGCGGGTGGTCTCACCGCTTTTGCTCGGTTCGAGAAGCGTAACCTCAAATTCTTTGTTTATGGTGAATGTGTTAGCGTAGGACTCCTTCGGGCTTCCGTTTAGGAAGAAGCTGGAGTTCTGCGCATTCTGGTAGGTGTTCCCTATTCCTAAAGTGTCTACAATGAATGATGAGGCACTGCCGTCTTCTGTTGTTATGTCGAATAGTTTTTCCTCGTCCGGCAAAAGTCCGGTGTTTGTGGAGGTGATCTGTAGAGCAGTTGCATCTCCGCTATTAAGAATCTCGGCCTTTAGAGAAATATTTGCATTGTTTATCAGCGAAGCAAGTTTGTTCTGGATGTCGAGGTTCGTGTCTTTGTTTGCGATCGAAAACTGGAACTCGTATGTGTTGGACGAGTCTGTCAGATCAAAGGTGTAGTTGCCGGGGGCAAGGTTTGATGCATCGGATCTGAGGAACGTACCGCGGTTGATCTGCGGCTTTGCGATATCAATGACCTCGAGATCGAATCCCTCGGTATTGGATTCGTCGGCGTTTTCTCCCACGTATTTTGTGGAGATGACATCAGGATTTGATGAGAATGCAACCTTCTTTGAGAATGCGGCCTCCAAGCCTTCGCCGTCGGTGTTCAGAGAGGAGATCACATTGTTGATCGCTCTCGCTTTTTCTTTGAGGTCGATAACGAACTTCGAGACGTTGGAATCTCCCGAACTTTTATCTATTTTGTAAAGAGGGGATTCTTTGTTTGTCTTGACAATGTTGTTCCATGTCGTGCGCAGCTCGCTCTTTTTGTGTGTATCATAACGAGATACGGTATTGCCGTATGTGGTCAGATAATAGTTATATACAGAATCTATAGCTGCCATGTGCTCCCCTCCTTCCTTGGAAAATTTCAATCCGTTTAGATGACGATCTACTAATGGGTATAGTCATCCTTATTGCATATGTCGGAGAGTTATTAGCAAAAATTAACCTTTTTTTGAAAAAAATTGAAAAAAATTTTTTTTTGTAGTATACTTGCCACTGCCGCAGAGAAATGCTTGAAAAATAAGGCTTGCGGCAGATTGGAAATGATATGGAAAGAGAAACATTTTTCACGAGGGATAAAAATTTTTATAAAACCCTCTTTAGTATGATGATCGTGGTCGCGCTTCAGAATCTCGTCATGTACAGCGTAAACATGATCGACAACATTATGCTGGGAAATTTTTCTCAGAATGCGCTGTCGGGCGCGGCTACTGTAAACCAGCTCTTTTTTATGGTAGAGCAGTTTGCGCTCTCCATCGCCAATGCGCTTGTTGCCATAGGCGCGCAGTACTGGGGACAAAAGAGAAACGCTCCGATACGCCGCCTTACGGGAATTTCACTGAGACTCGGGCTTGTAATCTCTGTGATCATAATGGCAATGTGTATCATAATGCCGAAAGCATTGCTCTCGATATTTACAAATGATGCCGCAATCATGGAGGAGGCGCTCTCATATCTCGGAATAATACTCTGGACATTTGTAATGTTCATAGTATCGAATATCCTTATGGCGGCGCTGCGCTGCGTGGGCACGGTGAAGATATCGTTCTATATCTCCCTGGTTTCGCTGGGCATTAATATTATAGGAAACTACGCCCTCATTTACGGAAATTTCGGTTTGCCGAGAATGGGCGTAAGAGGTGCGGCGATAGCCACGCTTATAGCGCGAATCGTGGAACTGGTCATAGTGATCTATTACGTGCTAAAAGTCGATAAGAAGCTTGAAATTCTTAAGAATCTCAAAGATATATTTACCGTGGACAAGGAGCTTCGCAAAGACTATACTAAGGTCTATATTCCGATCATGTGCTCTCAGGTGCTGTGGGGAGTGTCGGTTCCGTTCCAGACGGCGATACTCGGACACTTGAGCTCGGCGGCTATTGCGGCGAACTCGGTGGCGACTACCTTCTATCAGTATCTCAAGGTAATTGTCATAGCCATGTCCTCGACATCGGCTGTTATGATCGGCAATTCCATTGGAAGAGGCAAGATCGAGAGGGTGAAGGCGGATGCGAGGTCGCTTGCGGTCATTGATGTGGCGATCGGCGTGTGTCTTGCTATTTTACTTATAGTCTTGAAAAATCCGCTTCTTTCGCTGTATACTTTGGACAGTGCCACGGAGGTTATGGCGTCAAATCTTATTATAATAATGGCATTTATTATGGTAGGAATGAGTTACCAGATGCCGGTAAGTTTTGGTATAATCCAGGGTGCGGGCGATGGAAAATTCACCATGAAGATGAACCTTATCAGCACATGGTGCATAGTTATGCCGCTCTCGATCATGGCGGCATTCTGGTGGAAACTGCCTGTTGAGTGGGTGGTTGTATGTATTCAATCGGATCAGATTTTTAAAGGACTTCCAACTTTTATCAAGTTCAGGAAATACAGTTGGATCAAGAAACTTACCAGAGACGAAGCGTAAGGAGATATGATATGAAGTTTAAAGGTAAAAAATTATGTGCAGCGGCGATACTGTCAACCGTGATGGTGACAAGTGTTATCGCACCGGGAGTGACATTCGCGTCAGAGACTGAGGGGACTGAAGAACAACAGGAGCAGCAGGAACAGATTACCTATACCATGCCGACTATCGTTGACGATACGTTAGAGCTTGAGAGAGGCAAAAGTGCTTATATAAAAGACCTGGTCGAGATTACGGGACTTGAGGACGGATATGCCATAGAGTGGGAAATAACATCAAATGAAGGCGAGATCATAGAGCTTGTCAATGAATATGACGGATGGGTGATCAATCCGATGAATGTCGGTGATGCGGTGATTTCCGGATATCTCTATAAGCCGGATGATGCTACGTTTGAGAAGATGCTGTTGCCCCAGACATTAAAAATCCATGTATATTCCGCTCCGTATATTGAGATCGATGAGAAGGCGGTATGCGTCGGAGGCAGCTATACCATTGAAGTTTACGGCGGTAATGAGGGTAGATTTTCAGAGGTTGTGTGGACATCCGCAGATGAGAACATTGCTACCATCGAGAGAAATTCCGACGGAACATATTCGGTTGTCGGAAGGAGTGTCGGAAAGACTGTGATCACGGGCACTTCGAACAGATATGCCGATGAGGACAGCGAACCTATCACACTGGACTTTGACTTATATGTTACGGATGTTTCGCTAGAGTCTGACAGTATTATCGTGTCAACGCTCGGTGATGAAGATCACGCAATCAAGCTTGTGGGAGACCTCGCACCCTGCAGCGTGCTCAAGTGCACCTCTACAAAGAAAAGCGTGGTAAAGGTATATGCAGAGAACGATGGCTTTTACTTTGTTCCCAAGAGTAAAGGCGATGCGAAATTGGTGCTGAAGGTTGACGGGAAAAAGTTAGTATATAAGGTTCATGTCAGCGATCCGTATGTAAAGACAAACACGGTGATGATGAACGGGGATTATGCTATCCAGCTTGCGAAGGGACAGTCATCAAAGATCAAGCTTAAAGGACTTAACAGCTTAAGTACCGTGGCTTATGAGTCGAGAAACACTTCCGTTGCGACAGTTTCGGACAAGGGTGTTGTCAAAGCTAAAAAGACAGGTAAGGCAACGATCGTTATAGAGGTTGATGACGCAAAGGTTGTCTGTGTTGTTGAGGTGGCAAAGAAGGCAGCGATCCAGGCAAGGGACAGGGCATACAAAATAATGTTTTCGTCAAGCTACAGCCAGCTCAAAAGAATGAGCAACGGATACTATGACTGCAGTTCGCTTGTGTTCAGAGGCTATAACAAGAGCACAAAGCTCCTTGGCGGCTCAAAATACTGGGCGCCTACGGCAGCAGCCGAAGCTTACTATCTGAATAAAAATGGAAAGGTCATCTCAAAGAAAGCCTGCGATACCTCAAAACTTCTCCCGGGGGATCTTATATTCTACGGCGGAGCTAAAAACGGCAGATACAAGGGAATCTATCATGTGTCGATGTATTACGGCGGCGGTATCAGGCTTGAGCGTGACTTAAAGGAGGGCAAGTACGGCCCGAGATATTATTACGGCACTGACGACAAGGGAATACTGATATCGCGTCCGATAAAATAAAAATACCACTCCTGTTACTTTTGAAATTACAGCGGCGGAAGCGTTGCATGTTAATATCAAAACGTAACAGGAGTTTTTTGCACGTGCCGCTTTTGCAGGCATAACTCTATTTATGTAATAGGAGCAACTAAATATAATGGAAAAACAGAAAAGAAGATTTATGCCGGCGTTTGTGGCTGCGGGACTTGCATTCGCTTCGCTTTTGGGGTGCCATACCGCGGCGAATGCGTCTGATGGAGGAGAGCACACCTGGCATAAGTATGATATCAATATAAATAGGGAAGATCTTTCGCTTGAAGCAGGTGAACACGATAAGCTTGAGGTCAGTGTGGACGAAAATGGGAATTGTCCTGACTATCACATTGAGTGGAAATCCGCAGACGAGGATGTGGCGGTAGTGGATGAGAATGGCATTGTAACCGCCGTCGGTCGCGGCAAGGCGCTTATATGTGCATATATAATAGAAGATGCTTATCTCGACGATCCGGATTATGAGCCGGAGTGCGCATGTATCAATGCGACGGTAAGTGGGAAGTGATGATCCGGTAAAAGCCGGTAAAAGGGACGCATGTCATGAAAAATATTCTTGACATGCGTTCTTTTGCGTGATAAAGTAATAAGGCTACTGGCAAAGTGGCGGTTTTTTTAATGCAAAAAAACTGCTCACAGCCGGAGATTGATTTTAAAAAATATATAGGAGGTGGAAGTTGTGCGTACAAAGATAACTTTGGAGTGCACCGAGTGTAAACAGCGCAATTACGATTACACTAAGGACAAGAAAGCGCATCCGGACAGGGTAGAGCTTAAGAAGTATTGTCGTTTTTGCAGAACACACACGTTGCATAAGGAGACAAAGTAACTACTGTTTTTCTTGTTTGTAAGGAGCTGGATAATATGAGTGAGGAAATAAGAGAGACCGGAAGTGAACAGAAAGGGAGCTGGTTTAGCGGACTCAAAGAAGAGTTCTACCGAATCACCTGGCTCCCCGGCAACAAGCTCTTCAGACAGACAGTTGCCGTGATCGTAGTTTCGGTTATTGTCGGATTCATTATTGCTGTGCTCGATCAGGGAATTCAGTACGGAGTTGATTTCTTGACACAGATTGGTGCGTAAAACGGGAGGTCATTTATGGCAGAAGCTAACTGGTATGTTGTTCATACATATTCGGGTTATGAGAACAAAGTAAAGGCGAACATAGAAAAGACTATTGAAAACAGACACTTGGAGGATGAGATTCTTGAGGTGAGAGTTCCGCTTCAGGAGGTCACCGAGTTAAAGAACGGAGTCCGCAAGCAGGTTTCAAAGAAAATGTTACCGGGCTATGTACTTATAAATATGGTCATGAATGATGACACATGGTACGTTGTCAGA
>CAJOQF010000150.1 GCA_905236295.1 uncultured Eubacterium sp.
CCATCCACATGGCAGACCGCCTCACGTTGTCTTTCACTTAAACTGATCATTTTGTAACCCTCTTCAGTATCAGGTCATAGCCACCCTTACCACCGGTCAGAGTGCGATTTACCCTTCCGATAGTGGCGGTTGATGCTCCTGTTTTATCTGCTATATCAAGGTATGTATGTCCTTCCTTGAGCATGCCTGCCACCTCGAAACGCTGCGAAATGGCTCTCAGCTCATTTACCGTACATACATCATCAAAAAAATTACTGCATTCTTCCATAGTTTCAAGCGATAATACAGCCTCGTAAAATTTGGCAATTTCATCGCTTATTCTGTCCTTTCCCATTTGACACCTCAAAACTTTATATTTATACTACTCATTATAACTTTTAGTTTTATTAAAGTAAAGGAGATAAATATGAACGAGCCGATTTTAGTTATCCTCGCTGCGGGAATGGGCAGCCGCTACGGCAAATTAAAACAGCTTGACAATATCGGAGTTTGCGGCGAAACCATCATGGAGTTTTCCATGTTTGATGCATATGAGGCAGGCTTTAGACGTATTGTTTTTATAATAAAAAGAGAATTCGAGGAAGAATTCCGCCAAAAGATTGGCGATAAAGTGGCGGATCTATTTGAGATAACCTACGCATTTCAGGATTTAAATGACCTTCCGGAGGGATTTGCGGTTCCCGAAGGCAGACAAAAGCCGTGGGGCACATCACATGCGCTCTACTCCGCAAGAGATTACCTGAATTCTCCGTTTGCCGTTATAAACGCCGACGATTACTACGGAAAATCCGCATTCAAACTTGTATATGATTTCCTGAAAGAGGCAAGATCCGACTCAACCTACTGCATGATCGGATACAAGCTCAAAAACACCACCACGAAGTACGGAAGTGTAAATCGCGGTGTGTGCAATATTGACAACAAAGGTCACCTCATCCGTATAGACGAATCCACCGGCATAGAGGAGGCAGATAAAGGCTGGTTTATCCGCGACGAAAACGGCAATCATATAAAGGATTTTACCGGCGAAGAGACCGTTTCCATGAACATGTTCGGATTCTATCCGTCCATAATTGACGAAATAAAAAGCGGATTCCCCTCATTCCTCGAAAAAGGACTTAAGGAAAATCCGTTAAAATGCGAATATTTTATCCCGAATATTGTAACTGATATGATCACCGAAAAAAAGATCAATGTCGAGATCATAGAATCTCAGGACAAGTGGTACGGCGTCACCTACAAGGCAGATAAACCCCATATCGTGGATGCTCTTACAAAGCTTACCAAAGACGGTGGCTACCCGACTCCTCTCTGGAAAGCCTAAAGCTTCTTTCTGAGGCTTTCCATATCACTGACAAAGACAAGGATTTCGGCAACGACCGAATAAAGCTCCGGCGGGATCATGTCCCCAATCTCAAGGTGTGACAGGGTCTCCGCCAGTTTATCGTCTTTGTAGAGCGGAACGTTTGCCTCCTTGCCCTTTTCAATTATCTTCTCAGCCAGCTGTCCCTTTCCGGTCGCCAGTATCTTAGGCGCTTCCTCTCCCGGATTATACTGTAGGGCAACGGCTGTTTTGTTTTTATCGACGTTCTTGTTATCCCCTGCCATAATCCCTATGCCTTCACATCAAATGAATATCTCTTTAAAGTATCTCCCCGATCTTCTCTCATAAGAAAATCTTTGACAAAATCTTGTTCTTTTACATTGTTGTCAACGCTTAATTCGACCTTATATCCCAACTTTACCAGTCTGTCATTGAGCTTTCCGATATTGTTTTTCATAAGGTTGAACGAAATGTCATCGGACATGGTAAACTGCGCATTGACGTCGCGTCCCCTCATCTTCACATATATGTCGGTAGTTCCGAGATGCTCCAGATCGAGATGAAGCATGCATGACAAGTCTCCCTCGTGGTTTGCCAACGACTTCTTGTTTGTATAGACAAAGAGCTCTCCGTTTGCCTTCTGACCTGAAAGAGAAAGCGGAATCTGCACATAATTGTAAATCTGATTTATCTCATACATCATACTGATGTTGTCGAGGGTTGAGTTTGCAGCTTTTACCGCATTGTTGAGTGCCGGAGAAGCGGCATCCTTAAAGGCCTGTGACAGTCTCTCCATCTCGGTGGCAAGCTCTTTATAGAACTTGTCGATAGTCCCGTCTTTTCCCACGCTCTCCGGAGTGAGTGTCCATTTATTTAAGAATGCTTCCTTCATGATATTTTGAAACTCTTTTCCGGTAAACAGATCTTTAAGCTTTGCGCTTACAGATTCGGATAAGCCCTCCTCAAGAACGGATGACTCGGTATATTCACTGAGCATCTGTCCGAGAATATTTCTGGCTTTCTCGGCAAATGACGCGGCATCCTGACCGCCGCTCTTTGTCAGCTCCTCCGCCGCCGCATTTAAAAGCGCTGTCTGTTCCTCGGTAAGACTTCCCGAGGCCGCAAATCTCAAAGCGTCCTCCCCGAGTATTCCGCTCTCCAAAGCTGCGATGGCAGTCTGTGAAAGCCCGCTTGACTGTGTCAGTATATTGGTTGTCTTTCCGCTGAGATCTATCGTATTTAAAAACGACTCGAGCTCCTGCATAAACTCCTTAGGCGTAAGCTCGGAATTAAGAGATGCACTCTGAAACGTGCCGTTTTCATTGGTGGTGGTCTCAAGCTTAAAAAGACCTGTGTTTAATCCTCCCTCGCTGTTTGAGAGAAGCGAAATAAGCTTGTCATTCAATGAGGTTATCGCCTTCTCCGAGAGAAGGGAGCCGATTCCCGGATCTGTGGCTTGTGACTGTTTGCCGAGCTCTGCAAAAAGCTGCTCATCCTCGGGTGAAAGAGTGTTTATCTCTCCCTGTGGAGTTACAGTGCCCGGCTCTATAGCGCCCGGAACCCAGTTTGTGGCTGTCTGCGACTGAGCGGAAGAGATAACATTTCCTTCGGTTCCCTTCCCGAGCAGGGCTACCAACATCTTGTTTGCCGAGATAAGCTCCGCCGCTCCCTCATTTTCAGAAATCCATGTGCCGAGACCGTCTGTTATCTCGCTCATGGTATTTAAAAGAGAATTCTCATTATTCTTGTAATTTGTAAACTGTGTGATGTTTGCCTCATCTATGGTGAGTCCAAGCTTTGACATCTGAACCAGTGTCTGCACATCACTTCCGGAATTGCCGGCTATGACCCTTGCCATCTGGGTCAGAGAATTGCGGTCTATTGAAAGACCCTCCTGCATCATCTGGTCAACCATCTTGATATAGTCGCCGTTCGTGGAAAGTCCCGCACTCTGAAGAGCCTGATAGAGAATGGGATTCATAGGGTTGCCGTTTACGGTAAACGGTCGTATTGCAATAGTCTGTCCGTCATTTGATTTGACCTGAAAGAACATACTCTGCCCCTCTTTGAGGCTGATCCCCGATCTCTGATCGATATTTGCCCGAAGCGTAGATCCGTTTACGAGCTTTATTGTAACCTGACTGCCCTTAATGTTGCTAATGTTGCCCTCGAAGACCTGCCCCTTTGTAAGCTCGCTTATATTTGAGGCAACCTTCTGGACATTCGCATTTCGAACCGCTGTCGGTGCGGTTGACATTGTGGACTGTCCCGCCTGATAATTATCCAGCTTTGTGGTGACATTCATAGTATTCCCCCTATGAAGGACTCTCTGTGGATAGGACTCTTTCCAAGCTTCTTTAAGCCCTCAATATGCTCTGCCGTTCCATAACCCTTGTTGTTTGCAAAACCATATCCGGGAAGAAGCTTTTCATATTCCTCCATCAATCTGTCTCTGGTAACTTTTGCAATTATACTTGCCGCGGCGATAGATATGCTCTTTGCGTCTCCCTTTATGATCGGAACCTGCTCTATATCAACACCCGGTATCGTAACTGCATCATTTAATAATATATCGGGTTTTACATCCAGTTTGCTTATAGCCTCCCTCATGGCTTCATATGTGGCGTTTAGAATGTTTATCTCGTCTATCCTTTTGTGTGAAGCCATGCCAATTCCGACGCTAACAGCCTTTTCCATAATCTCGTCGTACAGTTCTTCTCTCTTCTTGGCGGAAAGCTTTTTGGAATCATTTACATAGAGTATCTCACAATCCTTCGGCAGGATTACCGCGCACGCACAAACAGGGCCTGCAAGAGGACCTCTGCCCACCTCGTCTATGCCACAGACATATCCCCTGGATCCGTACTCTCTTTCATACTTTCGCATCTCATGGATACGTCTTTTCTCATTCTCAATCTTCTCTGTCTTTTTTATCGCGGAGGCGACGAGTTTTCGTACTCCCTGGCGGCTGTCCGTGCTAAATCCTTCTATCAGTCGAAGCAAACCTGCCTCATCCGCCTCGGAAAACATTTTTTTGATCTCGCCTATCTTTAACTCTTCCACTGATACTCTCCTAACTGTTCTGATCCCTCATAGCCATATCAGGATCATTCTTTCTACCTCGGACAAACAATAGCAAGACCACAGCTGCCACCGCGAAGATCACGATTCCATCGATCAATAGATTCAGATGGCTAGTGCTTATCCGTTGATAATATGGCGCAAATGTCCTGATAATGGATGCCCCGTTTGCCACCATATGGATGATAATGGGAACTATCAGCCTGCCGGAATATTCATATGCCAGAGCAAGCAGTATTCCGACCGCAAACGCGTAGATAAACTGATATGCGTTCATGTGTGCAAAGCCAAAACAAGCTGCTGAAAATACAGCTGATAAGATCACTGCACTCTTTTTCTTGAGCCTTGATGCAAAGATTGTTCTGAATCCCGCGTAAAAAATCGATCTGAATACGAGCTCCTCGCATATCGGTGCGACAGCCACAGAAGACAGGGCTATCTCCCATATGCTTCCCTCAAAAAGAATCTTTGAGATCTTCGTGAATGCATCATCTTTCACATAGGACGTCATTATTTCCAATAGTGAATTTAACGCCATGGAAATAAGTACAACAAATACAATAAGAAGCACTATATTCTTAGTGCTTCTTATTATTCTTATTCCACGCGTCGCAAATGATCTGTCGATCGTACCTGCGCCCAAAAATGAATTCCACGCAATCAATACGATAATGCTGATCGCTCCGCCTATACTTGACAGTAATGTATATGAAGCATCGGGCCAGATAAACTTTGCTACAACAACAGCCCCACCTGCTACCACATTGTACAACACGAACGCTATTACAGCGAATCCAATTATTGCGGCTACACGCTTTTTGGTCATAGTCTGCATCCCCGGGTAGTTATTATGCGAAAGCATCAAAACCCCCACCGAGACTTGCATAATTTAATGCTGCACTATTGGCATCATATCCTACAGTCGCACCACCAAAGCTGTCTGCCACTTTATTGAATGCAGCGCCTGCATCAATCGCTTCCTGACGATTGACTGCTGCCGCTTCCGGATTGTATGTGGCATTTGCATATCGAACCGGCGATGTCGCACCTATGCCGCCCATCGAGCCCGCACTGTCTGCGCGATTAACCGAGTCCTTGAACGCATCTGAAACTTCGGACTCATTTTTCACCTGATAATTCATCCTGTTTACCGCAGCGATCGGAGCCATGCTCTGATATGCGGAAATCGGTGAAATACCAACGGCCATACAAACACCTCCTTTTTCTAATCTTCTTTTTATACTATCACAATAATCTATTGCTCACAAGATTTTTTTGTTACTGCTTTTCAAGCCATTTAAAGTAATTGTCTATTCCATTTGACATGCCCACTACCATCTTTTTCTGGAAATCGGAATCTGCCATTTTCAGATCCTCTTCGGTATTTGTCATAAATCCCATCTCAAGAATAGTCACCGGTACCTGGCACCAGTTGATGCCGCTCATGCTATCGGTCTTCCACACTCCCCTGCTCTTTATGCCGGTTTTTTTTGTGTAATATTTTAATACCTTCTTAGAAAAATGGTAGCTTTCGCTGTACAGATCCTTATTCCATTTGTTTGATGATGTCTGGCATATCGTCATTGCTCCTGATGCTGAAGAACTGTCCGCTGCATCAGCGTGGAGTCTTATAAACGCATCCGCTTTCCAATTGTTTGCTTTTATTGCGCGCGTGCTGTTCGGAATATTGACATTATGTTTTGTGCGGATCATCTTAACCTCGTAGCCTCGGCTTACAAGCTCCTTTTTAAGCTTCTTTGAAACCTTAAGCGTAAGCTGATACTCTGCAAGGTCACTGGCTCTTCCGTATGTTCCGCCTGCAACCTTGTACTTCTTTTGGGAAGCTCCCGGACCTATCGGTTCCAGTTCAAGGTTTGCAGTTTTTTGATGTCCCGCATCTATCGCTACCAGATACTTACAGGTTTTAACTGTCTCCGTATCGGACCAGTCAGAATAAAGATTCTCGCCTCCATCCTTTCTGTAAGTACGAACTCTGACATAATATCTCCTGCCGCCCTCTAAAGATGAAATTTTCTTTGAAGCCTGTGTGTTGCTCTTTACGGTGACTGTCTTTGCACCGGTAAAATCTTTTTTCAGAGAATAATTGATCTGATATCCGTCTGCAAGTGTTACCGTTTTATATTTTACTGTGAATCCTTTTCTCTTCGCCGTAAGCGATTCTATGCTCGTTTCCCCAGGTTCTGTAGCTCCTACCGTCTCAACATCCCCGTTCGCTGAGCTTGCCGAAGCGCCATCACTCGCGCCAACACATCCGGGCATCACACACATTACAGTTGCAAGAAATATTGCGGTTATCTTCTTTTTCACTTTTGTTTTAACCTTCCGTCATATTATTTGCTGCGGCAGCTGCCTGAGTCTCGGCTGTTGTCTGAGCTGAACCCGCATTTGCCGCCTCGTCCTTCCATGCCGCAAACTTCTTTTCAACGGCATCAAAGGTCTGTTTTGAAATGTCAGGGAGATCCTTGCCCCAAGCCTTGGTAGCCTGATCATATCCCTTCTTGAATGCTGAGAGGAGTTCGTCTGCCTTGCTTGCATCATCTCCCGCAAGCGCTTTCGCAAAATCCACTATTCTCTGCGAAGTCTTTTCAACTCCCCAGTATCCATCCTCTGAGATGGCCTCCTGAGCCTTTGCCTTTGCAGCCTCGCTGACCGTATAGTCTCCGCTTGCAAGGAATGACCATACATCATCCTCTCCGCCGTTTGTCACAAACTGTCCGCCGAGCTGTCCGCCCATCATTTCACGAACATATCCAAGCAGCTGAGCCTTTTGAGCCTCCATATCCGCCTTCATCTGGTCAACTATTGCACTATAGTCCTTTTTATTGTTCTCCAATGCTTTCGTAGCTTCGGCTGAAGGTGTATAGGTCTCAGTCTCCGGCTGGGCTGCTGCCTTTGTATCTGTAGTCTCTGCCGCCTTTGTCTCGGCGGCACTCTTCATAGCCGGGCTTGTGGTCGAAAATGCCGAATACGCATCATATCCGTTAATTCCTGAAATTCCACTCATAACATCATCCTCCTTGAAAAATTTGCTAAAACACTACTTCCCTGTCAATATATGTTTACATAGTTATCCTTATGTTAAATATCGGATGTTTTATACAATATCTTAACAGGTTTATTTTTCTTCATCCTCAAATTTCTTCCTGATGTTATCTATGTCTTCCGTAGTTCCTCCGCCCGTATCATCCGGTGCTCTGAACTCGCCTTTTTCGACAAGTCTCAAAAACGCGTCAACCACGTCTTCCTGAAGCTGTGAGCCCGCAACTGCCTGGACTATAGATACAGCCTTCTCAAAATTCATGCGCTTTCGATATGGTCTGTCCGAGTACATCGCATCAAAGGTATCCGCAACGGCTATGATCTGCGCAACTCTTGGGATCTTATCTCCCTCAAGTCCCTTCGGATAACCCTGTCCGTCCGGGCGCTCATGGTGAGAGCCTGCGCCAATGGCAAGTTCCGGCATGATACTTATATCCTTTAATACGTTGTAACCCTGTGCCGCATGAGATTTGATGATGCTGAACTCATTATCATCGAGCTTTCCTGATTTATTTAGAACCTCAGGCGGTACACCGATCTTCCCGATATCGTGAAGAAGTGCGATATTGTAGTAGTTTTCTATGGTCTCCTCGTCATATCCGAGCTCCCTTGCAAGCATGGCAGTGTACTCAGCAACCCTCGTAGAATGACCGTTTGTGTATTTGTCCTTCATATCGATGGTCTTTGCAAACGCCTCAACAATTTCTCTTACGAGAAGCTTGGTTTCCTTATGTTTCTTTTCAATAGCCCTTGTCTTTGCACGGGTATATATTCTCACCACAATTATGATCAGTATGATGATGATGGCGGCAACTATTATGTAGAACCACGGTCTCTCGTAAAACGCTTTCTCTTTTATAATGGTTACCGACATTTCCTCATTGCCGTATCCCATCGAATCCTGAAGTTTCATCACGAAATTATAGGTTCCGCCACTTAAGTTTGTATAGTCGACCGGGTTAAATTCTTCCCTCTCAACCGTCATCTCCTCCTTATCAAATCCATTCAGGTAATACGTAACCTTTGGATTCATAAGGGAGTACGCAAATACAAAACCGTGTATCGTCACCTTGTCGACATCCGAGGAGATCCTTATTTCCCCGTTCGCATTCTGATATACAAGTTCACCGTCCGCCTCAACAAACGGAACACACATCTTTATATTGTCAACACTTTCAAACGGAACCTCGATATTAACCTTGTCCACGCCGGCGGTTCCGGATATATACAGATATCCTTCATCTGTAACTTCACTGTATGAATTCGCTGTCGCCGAACATGAAAGTCCGTTTGCCTTGTCGTAGAACACAAACTCCATATCCTTTTCATTTGAAAGGAGCTCGTCAGCAGTAGTCACGTATATACCGTCACTTGAGAGTATCCACAATTCGCCCTTGCTGTTTTCGTAGATGTCAAAGTTGTTTGAATACGGGAAATTTGTAATCGTCTGGACATTGTGATCCGCATCCATATATGCAAGTGAATTGCTTGTCACTATCCAATATACGTCTTTAAGGCGGTCTTTTTTTATACGCATTACGACTTCGGAAACCAATCCCTTGTCAAGTCCGATATTTTCTGCCTTGCCATCCTTTATAACAAAGATGCCGCCACCGTCGGTTCCGACAAGTATTTCTCCGTTTTCTCCCTCTGCGACCGACAGGATCTCGGTGTTTGTTATCCCGCACTCTTCTCCGTATACCCGGGTGATCTTATCTCCTTCTATAACAGCCACGCCTCCTGTGCAGGCAGCGATAAATGAACCATCGCTCATCTCACAGACAACCCTGACTCTGTCCGACGGGAGTCCGTCATCCACAGTAAACCGAGTGACCTTACCCTTGTCATACATAACAATGCCGTTTTCACCGTATGTTGAAAACCACATACGATCCCTGCTGTCACTGACTATCGATCTGACTCTGTAACCGGAAAGCAGGCTTATGAGATCATCCGGCTTATTTTCAGCATCGGGTGATGTATATCCTACTATAGGAACCGAATCAACCTGACCGTCATCATTTAATACGGTAATTCCATCGTCTGTTCCGATAAAGAGCATATCGTCATAACGACAGGTAGTGTTGACCCACTGGTTTTTAAGGTCATATTTCTCATATATATCCTGGAACTGGCACGGAACAACCTTCATCACACCCTGTCCGCTTGAAGTAAACCAGAGATTGCCCTGATAATCCTGTATCATATGCTCGACCGAATAACTCATCGGAACATCCTTTAAAATGCTGACCTTACCCAGCTCAAGCTTTCCGATACCATTGTCCGCACATATCCAGATTTTATCGCCATACTGTCCCATATAGTTGATGCAGTACAGATCTCCGGTATCATATACTTTTCTTTTTCCGAGTTCCCTTTCAAAAGTACCGTAATAGATACGATTTTCACCGGTTCCTATATATATGTACCCCGGGTTGTTCTTATCCGGAGTCATGGAGTATACCCCTTCTATGCCGAGATCTTCCTGGGTATAAAAATCCTGTATCTGCCTGTCTTTTACAGTAAATATCGAACCGTTCATGGTCAGTCCGTAAATCAGTCCGTCGGCGCCTTTAATAAGCTGGAGAACAAACTGACCGTTTACATTCTCATCATCAAGCGGAACCAGATTCTGATCAGAATCGATAACAGCCATTCCTCCGGTAGTTCCGACATAGATGTCTCCGTTTTCATCTTCGCATATCGCACGGACACTCGACGCCGGAAGTCCATCCGACTTGTTAAATATCTTTGTTTTGCCCTTACCAAGCACCGCAACACCACAGTCATTTGTGCCTATCCACAAGTCCTGATTGCTGTCGACAAACAGACATCTGGAGTTTGCAATTCCCTCAGTGGAATCAAGTCTTTCGAATGTATTGCCATCATATCTTGTGACACCGCTGTAGCTTCCTATCCACAGGAATCCATCCTCTGTTTCGGCGATGGCATTTGCCTCCGATGTCAGCAGTCCGTTATCTGTATTATAAAGCACCGCAGCATACTGTTCTCGCGCATCAACCGGATCCGTCGGCTGTTTCTTCGAACTGTCTGTAGCAGCCTGCACATTATAAGCCGATAAATACATCTGGCCTGCAAAAAAAGCCGACAAAGCCAACACCAATATGCAAGCTATGATTCTTTTTGCTCTGTTTTGTGTTCTACCGCGTCTGTCCATCCGTTTGCCCTCACCAAAAAATATCTTTATATATAATAAGAATCACATTCAATCCACTTAATTATTTTATCACCCTATCCCGATTTCGGCAATAAGCCACAGGCTATTTAAGCTGCAGGATGTCCTCCTCTCTAAAGCGCAGATATTTGGGCAATCCACGCTCCTCTATCTTGTGATTCTTTGTATTCGGAACGAAATAACATATCTGTCCCGCCCCGGCATTTACATAGTACTGCGTATCAAACGGAAGATGTGCTATCGTCTTTAGATCAAACGGGATCGCATTGTAGTTGTCATCATCCCAGACCGGTTCGAAAAAATGAGCCTTGTAACCCACATAATTCAACTCTTCATTTAGGACATAGCCGGTCTCTATTGTGACATTCCATTCAGGAATCTTTACATGGTGATCATCAAGTCTTATGGCTCTCGAAATGTTTTTGCAGCCTATGAGCTTCGCTGTAACCGCATTTTCCGGTTTTCTAAACACATCCGTCGTCTTTCCGTGGGCGCTAAGATGTCCTTCGTCCAAAACTATCATCTCATCGCAAAACTTATATATCTCATCCCGGCTATGCGAAACCATGATAACCAGCACGTCAAACTCCTCCAGTATCATCAGGAGCTCTTCCGCCATTACATCCTTCAAATGATAATCCAGCGCCGAAAACGGTTCGTCAAACAATAAAAGCTGTGGCTCGTAGGCAAGCATCCTCGCAAGCGCAACTCTCTGCTGCTGACCGCCCGACAATTGTGACGGTAATCTTTTCTCCAGCCC
>CAJOQF010000151.1 GCA_905236295.1 uncultured Eubacterium sp.
CCTTGAGAAAATCGTTATGCCATCAAGTTTAAAAGAGATAGGTGATGAGGCCTTTGAATACTGCCTGTTCCTGACTGAGATCCAATTAAACGAGGGACTCGAAGTGATAGGTGAAAACTTTCTTCTTGTCACCTCGGTGAGCTCTCTTTACATCCCTGCAAGTGTAAGAGTTATTAAGAATCCCCAGGTACTTGGTCATTTAAAACTATTTATAGACATGAACAATCCGCATTATATCTATGACGGATATGGACTGTATGAAAAAGCTGATCTGGGGCTGTCATTGATATCTCTTGATTTTGAAGAAAAAAGAAGCGACTATGAGATACTTGAAACTACAGTAAGGATCGCTGATGATGCCTGTCAGGGTCAGAATTTTATCGAACATATCAAGTGTCCGGAGTCTCTGTTGATAATAGGTGAAGCTGCGTTTGCAAACTGCGAAAATCTTAAATCCGTAGACCTTCCGGAAGGTCTCTATGAGATAAAGAAGCATGCTTTTTCATTTTGTGATGCACTTGAAACACTTATTTTGCCGAGAAATCTTAAATTTCTTGGCGATGAAGCGCTTCCCACGATAAAACGAACCGGAAGCAAGTCTGCAGATACCGTTTTCCGTGTGGGGATCGATCCGGATAACAAATATTTCTTTACCAATGATTTTGGCTTTTTCCGAATTGAAGATAACGGGGATGTCAAGCTTATCAAGGCTTATGTGGATGAGTCTGATATTGAATTGCCCATCAATGTCACACACGTCTGTACAAGGGCTTTTGAGAACATGAATTTCAAGCATATTACCTTTAATGCAGGATTGCGAGCCATAGCAAAAGACGCTTTTGCACAGTGTAAGAATATAAAGAGTATTAAGCTTGAAAAGGATAATGTTGAAATCTATGTGCCACAGACACCAATCTATCGAAAGATAGAGATCATGGAATTGTGTACAGATAACGAAAACGATAGCCTGTTATTTGATTTTGAATCTTACGATAAAAAATGGGAGAGCTTTAAAACAATAGAAGACAAGGTCGGAATGATACTTTGCAGACTTATGTATCCGATAGCTTTAGCAAAACCGCGCAGGGATGAATATCTTGGCTGGCTCGATGAAAATTTTGAGGATATGATGGAAGATATATACAAAAGAGAGGATATATCATATCTGAAAAAACTTCATCATATCAATTATCTTACAAATACAAGGATATCCAAAGCCATAGATATCATCAGCCCGCACGGCGTTGCTTCACTGACAGGTTATCTTCTGGACTTGAAACAGGAAGATGATGGTGACGGCTTTGATTTCTCACTGTAAGAAACAGGCTAAATCTCATTCTGTATCAGAATTGGATCACAGCCGCCGACCATGTAAGACCGGCTCCAAAACCGGCGATCAAAACTTTCATATCCGGTTTTATTATCTCTTCTCTGATGCATTTGTCGAGAAGAATTGGGATGCTGGCTGCAGAAGTGTTGCCGGCATCTTCCATATTATGCGGAAATTTAGAAATATCAATCTTCAGACGCTTAGATATTGAAGCAATGATCCTCATATTTGCCTGATGAAGGAGATAAATATCTATATCTTTCTTGGCAATATCTGATTTACACAGTACTTTTTCTATACTTACAGGCACCTGCTTTATTGCAAATTTAAAGACTTCAGGACCGTTCATGGTGATATGGCCCATTCCGAGTGGGTCAGAAGAGGTTAGATCCTCAACAGAACAATTGTCAGTTTCTTTTAACAATGGATTAGTATTGGATCTGCTGTGGCAGTAGAGTGCGTCGGCCTTTGTTCCGTCACTTCCTATATCGACTGCAAGCATTCCCTTATCGTCTGAAGCTTCGATAATTGCAGCGCCGGCACCGTCACCGAAGAGTATACAGGTACCGCGATCGCTCCAGTCTGTTATCTTTGATAGTGTCTCAACACCTATGATTAGTGCTTTCTTGGCAAGGGAATTTTTTATCATTGAGTCGGCTATTGTATATGCATACATAAATCCGGAACACGCTGCATTGACATCAAAAGCACATGCGTTTAATGCCTTTAGTTCGTCCTGTACACGGCAGGCAGTACTCGGAAGCAGATCGTCGGCAGATATAGTTCCGACGATTATCAGATCCAGGTCATCTGCCGTAATTTTCGCAGCTTCGAGAGCTTTTTTAGAAGCTTTTACCGCCATTGATACGGTGGTATCGTCCGTAGCTATATGTCTTGAACCGATGCCGGTTCTTTCTTTTATCCACTCGTCATTGGTGTCTACCAGTTTTGCGATATCATCATTGGTCAGTTTTCCGGTCGGAAGATAGCTTCCTGTTCCAATAATCTTAGTATACATATTAAACCTCTGTGCTGTTATATAATATAATTTATAGTTTGATAATCAAATTATTTAACATTAAAAATATATTATAATTTCATTTATTAGTCAAGAGGTAACATAGAAGTTTCGCTTGCGAAACTCGCGAACGCGAGCGAGGTCACTTCGCGAAACGATTCCAATTGCGAAAAAAAAGACTGCCGCGACAATGCGACAGTCTTTTGAAGTCATTTTAATATCCGTATTTCTTTTTGTTTCTTTTCAGGAACAGTACCGTCATTATGGTCGCACCTATTTCAGCCCATACTACCGAGAACCATACACCGTAATAAGCGGCATCAGCTGTTCCGTAGATCACGATAAAGATTATAGGAACTACGATCACAGCTGCCAGTGAGAAGACCAGAGTTCTCAGTGTAGCTATCAGGCCGGAAACCAAACCGTTGTTGAGTGCTGTAAAGAAGCCGGAACCAAAAGTCGGGATTCCCTTAACAATGAATGAGATAGTGAATATGTGAAGTCCCGATACCGTGATCCACAGCAGTTCTTTGTCTCCGTGTGAGAAGATGCTTCCGAGTGGATTTGCCAAAAGCTCGATCACAATGGTTGCGATTATACTTATAATGATAACAAGGAACATTGATTTTTTATAAAGATTTTTAAGTCTTTCTTTATCGCCTGCACCATAGCTATATGCGATAAGCGGAGCGATACCAAGAGTAAATCCGGTCATTATAGCACAGAAAATTGTATTTACGTAGCTGACTGTACCATAAGCGGATACGCCCTTTGAACCTATCATATAAAGGAAGATAGAGTTGTAGACCGCATTGACAACAGAAGCAGATACATTAGTCAAAAACTCTGAAATGCCGTTTGAACATGTTCTTCCGATGTAGCGGAATTCCTTTGATGGTTTAACGAGTTTTAATGAACTTTTATTCTTCTTCATAAAGTAAATAAGCGGAAGAAGACCACCAACTACGAGTCCGGCACCTGTTGCAAGAGCAGCACCCTGTACGGCTTTCATCGGATCACCCTGTGCGACTACACCTACAAGTATGGCATCACCTACTGTATTTGTTACGCCGGCACAGATCGTAAATATGAGTCCGAGCTGAGGTTTTCCGGCACAACTGAGTATACTTTGGAAATAGAACTGAAGCATAAACAGTGGGAGGCAGGGAATCAATATCGCACTGTATCCCTCGCAAAACGGCATCATATCCTTTGTTGCACCGAGCAAGCTCAAGAAAGGATAGAAGAAAAACCAAAGGATGACTGATGCAATGACTGCTATAATGATAAGAGATATCGTAAGCAATGAAAACACCTGCTTTGCCTTCTCCGGGTTGCCCTCACCCTGGAGCTTGGAGATAAGTGCCGTTCCACCGGTACCGAACATGAATCCGATAGAAGCCACGATCATAAAGAGCGGTGAAACCTGGTTGATTGCCGCAAATGCTTCGGTACCTCCGACGTTTGAAACGAAAACACCGTCGACGATAGAATATAACGAAGCTAACAGCATGGCAATAATTGTCGGAATTACAAATACCAAAAGTTTTCCGGCAGTAAAATTCTGTTGATAAACTTTGTTTTCTGTATTCATAATAATACCTCCCGTCTTGTATATTTGGTAGAAAATTTGCCGTCAAATGATATAACTTTCTTACTATTATACACATCTATTACCGTCAAATCAAACCCAAATATATGGAAGATTTATAAAACCTTTAATTTTCTTTAGTAATACTAAATTAATAAGATTGTGTCATTTTTTCACCATTTAAAACCGCTTTTATACTTTGCATCAAAAAACATGTATGGTATAATTTTGTAGAAAATTTATATCATTAGGTTATGGTTTTGTGACCTGTCATTTCACAATTATA